>OMVB01000022.1 GCA_900314395.1 uncultured Prevotellaceae bacterium
CCCTGCCGGAGCATCGGCTGCATTCACGGTCGGCAGAAACCATACTGGTAAACAGCGTTAGTCCCGCCAAAAGTAAAACGATAGATAGAATCTTTTTCATACGCAGATATTTCGTTTTTTAAAGGGCGCAACGTTACAGCCTTAACGTCACGCCCTTATCATAATAAAGGAAAGATTTAGAATCTGTAACCTATGCTAAGTGCGATTGCAGAAGTGTTATCTCCGCCTTTGAAGACTTTGGTCAGGTAATACTGGTATTCTGCCCTAAGCATTATTTTGCCGATGAAAGCGTGCACACCGGCCTGGAGGCCAGCCTGGAATCTGTTTCCGTTGCCCTCATCGGACTTGAACCAGTTAACATCGCCAAAACCGTCTAAGCTTGACTTACCGGTAATGAACGGGCGGCAGGCTATACCAACGAAGGGGAAGATGAAGGTATTCTCCGATGCATCGAACTTATAGAGCAGGTCCATTGCATATTTGAAATTCAAGGTCTTGTCCTTGGCACCGTTCTCACTCTTTGTGTTATAAGCAAGCTCTATGTTGTAATCCCAGAAAATATTGCCCATGTTCATCTGGTTAAGGTCTCCAAGGCCAATATGGAATCCCGGCAAGGTCTCACCTACTTTCAAGGAAGTAAAACCTGCGTAAACGTAGTTGGTAACCTCGCTTTCTCCCCAGTACTGGGCAGAAGCGTTAATGCCGAATACCGACACGGCAATGGCCGCAATGAGTAATTTAATGCGTTTCATATTAGTAAGTGTTAAAGATTGAACCTCATTTTCCAAACATTGAAAGACCTGTCTTTGGAAGCCCTTGAAGAAATAAAGAACAAAGACTTGCCGTCTGCAGACCATACCGGATTGCAATCTATTGCAGGATGATAGGTAAGTTGGATGAAGCTGGTTCCGTCAATCCTTACTGCAAAAAGGTCAATGTTCTTAACCTTGCCCTTGGAACTCTTGGAACTGCCCTGGACGGCAATCCATTTACCATCCGGAGAGATTGCCGGGTTGGAGAAGCCGCGCTCTTTGTCTGTAAGAATCAGGGTCTCTATGCCGGTCACATAGTTCACAAGCCAGATCTGGCTTATACCCTCGTCTGAATTGCGGGCGCAGAGGAATTCGCTGCTGCCGTCGCCGATGGGGCAGACATTGTAACCCTTTGCGCAGAAAGTAAGTGTGCCGTCTTCCAGGTCAAGGCACCAGATGGCGGTTCCGGTGTTGTCATGACGGGTAAAGAACAGGCTGTGGCCATTCTTGGCCATTACCGGATTGTCATCGTTGTTGTTGCTGGTAAGCTGGCGCATCACGCTGCCGGCTTTGGCATTTACAGAATGGATCTGCCATTTGTAATTACCCACATAATCTGTAAAGTAAATGTTGCCGTCCGGGCCGTAACTGAAGTCGTAAACATCCCTGAAAGTACGCTGGGTGCTGTTTCCGGCTGCCGCAGCCTTGCGTACCATAACGTTCTTCTGCCTGTTGGAAACGGTAAGGTAAGCGATATCCTGGCCGTCCGGAGAGAGGGAGAGGACTTTTGCGGTGCCCCAGTACATACCCTGTTTCCTGCATCCGCCGATGCTTGTTTTGCCAAAGTTTTGAGGCATGTTGGTGAAGTTGTTTCCAATGACGGCATTCTTGCTCTCGTCTGTGATTTTCTGGATGTTGAGGCCGCTTTCCTCTGCTACGTAAGAATCCAGAGTGATACCGGCTCCTCCGCAGGAAATAGCGGTAGCCACTGCTGCGAAAATACCAAAGTAGTTGAATAGTTTCATTGTATAAAAAGTGATTGATTGATAACTGCGGTTTTGTGTTTTGACAAAGTTAGTTCATCAAATATTTTCCTTTGTGGCGGAATCCACCACAACGTGCTGAAATCCAATGTTTTTTCAGTAGGAATTGATAACTTTGTGGCAGGATGAGACGCCTTGCAGTCATATTTTTGTTCATCGTGTCCGTGGCCTGGAACGCCTGGCCGCAGTCAGAACGCTTTGTGAACTACAGTGCCGCCGACGGCTTGCCTTCCAACACGGTTTATGACATTACGCAAGATGCCGATGGCGCTTTGTGGATAGGCACCAGGGGAGGCCTGTGCCGCTTTGACGGAGTGCGGTTCCAGACCGTGTTGCCCGGGAAACGGGTAACATCGCTGGCCATTGATGCGGGGAGCCGCCTGTGGGTTGGAACGACCGAAGGCCTGGTGGTGCGCGGCGCGGCCGGGGATGATGCCGGGGACGGCTGGCTGTACGCCCTGCAAGGGCGGCACGTCAGAGCCCTGTGCGCAGACCGTGAGGGCTTTGTATGGGCGGCCACAAAAGACAGCATTCTTGTGCGCCTGCAATCATCCGGAGGCAAAATTGCAGAAGCCGTAAGGCTGCGTTATATAATAGGAGATTTTGAAGGAGATTATCCTGTCCAGCAGATATTCATTGATCCGTCGGACAGGCTGTGGCTTGGAGGAAGAACGGTTCCATCCCAAGTCGTCCTGGATTATTCTTCAATCATGGATCCTGGGAAACTGGGCGGCTTGTGGAATACAGGCAGCTTTTCATGGAAAGACGGAGATCTTTTCGCATACGATGATTACCTTTCCTGCCTGCTGCGCTTTGACGATGCTGCTTTTAATAATTTGGGCCGGCTGCCCCTTGCGCACGCAAGGCTTCTTACAGACCACTGTGGCCGCCTCTGGGCTGCCGGTTGTTACGGCCTGTGTCTTGTAAACACAGACAGGCCAGGCGAATCACTGATGTTCAAGCACCAGGCAGACGATCCTTATTCCCTGGCCTCTTCCGAGCTCTATTGTATTTTTGAAGACCGCCAAGGCAACCTTTGGGTAGGGGGAGACAACGGCCTGTCTGTACTGAGCCCTGCATTACGCCAGGTCCAGACGCTAAATCTGCCATCCAGACAGGTTACTGCGCTGATGCAGGCGTCCGACGGCCGCCTTTGGGTTGGTACTGCCGATGCCGGCGCCTTCGCCCTTCGTCTTTCTGAGCCGGAGGCGAAGAATCTCCATATAGACTACCGCCCTGCCGGGCGTCCCAACGAGGGGCACGTTTCCTGCCTTTACGAAGACCGCGGCGGGGCGGTTTATATTGGCCTTTATGCCGGCTGCGGCTTTAATATCTGGGAAAAAGGGAAGGTGAGAAGGGGCTTTTTAAGCGGCCCCATTCCGGAGCGGCAGCACATTGTTGCAGAAGAAGATCGCATTACCTCCAATTGGATTACAGACTTCCTTGAAGGCCGCGACGGACGCTTCTGGGTTGTTTCCTGGGAAGGCATCGGCCTTAACGAATGGGATCGTAAAACCGGGAAGACCTTGCCACCGGAGTGGCTCAGCCCGTTCAAATATCCCACCCCGGAAAGGGATTCAACTATATATGTCAGTTCCCGTCTTGGCAGCCGCCTCATAGAAGACGCTTTCGGGAATCTGGTCTATGGTACAACAGAGGCCGGGCTTAATATAATAGATAAAGATACCCGCCTGGTTACCAAGTATTTACCGGACCCTTCAGACAGCCTGTCAATCCCGGACAACTACGTGACGGACCTGTGCCTGGCTCCGGACAGCACCCTTTGGGTGGCCACTCGCCGCGGCCTTTGGAGATGCCCGGTCAGGGCCGGGCATGACGGGAAACAATCTTTCCTGAGGGGGAAAATGGTGCAGTCCGTCCTGTCAGACTCCAAAGGACGCATCTGGGCCGGGACGGAAGAAGGCCTGTATTTCATAGACACAGATGGCAGTATAGGCGTAGCCAGGAAAGGCCTTGGTTTCCCGTCAGACATCTACGGAGAGCATACGGCCTGCAAACTGTCCTGCGGACGGCTGGCCATCGGCGGCCCTGAGGGCGCAGCTGTCTTCCATCCGGACAGTCTGCTCGCCCTCCAGGGCGAATCCGGGAACCTGCTTCTGGCGCCTCTGGTGCAGCATCGCTACCGTTTGAACAAGGGTGAATGGATCCCCGGACGCTTCACTGGCCTTCCGGACAACATGCTTCCAGGACGATACATCCTTGAGGAGCAGAGCTCGGACATTTTTGGCCGATGGGAGAGAGGGGAGTCCTCTGCAAGAGAAATCCACGTTCCACTGCCGCTGGTGCTTCGCTGGCCGTTTTTACTGCTATATGTCCTTGCCATCATAGCTGTCGTCTGGCTTGTAATCCGTCTCAGGGAACGCCGCCTGCTGGTAAAGGAGCTGGACATGCGCAACCGCCTGTTCTCCATCATTTCGCACGACCTCAGGGATCCCGTTTCCGGGAGTCGCCTGCTTACCAGGGAACTGCTGGAACGGGCGGACAAGCTTACATCGGCGCAGCTGAAGGAGGGCCTTGAAGCGCTGGCGCAGTCGGCCGACAATACATCGGCGCTGTTGGAAAACCTCCTGCTCTGGTCCCTGGACCAGAAAGGAATGCTGGAACCGGTGATGCGGGAAGAGAGCGTTGCAGACCTGACCTCGGCGGCCATCGACAGCATCAGGAAAAACACCGCAAGAACGGACGTTGTAATAGAAGCGGATATTGCCGTCGGCCTAAAGCTGCGCACAGACCGCAACATGCTTCTGACATGTCTCAGAAACCTGTTGGACAATGCTGTAAAGGCTTCTCCTGAGGGCGGAAAAGTGCTCCTGAAAGCCTCCGGGCACAGGATTTCCATAATAGATGAGGGCCCTGGCATGAGGGAGGGAAGCCCGCAGTGGAGCCACGGGCTTGGCCTTGTTATAACCCGTGAACTGGTAGATAAACTGGGCGCATCCATGCAGGTCCGCAACCGCCCTGAGGGAGGATTTGAAACAACGATAAGCTTATGATAAACATTCTGCTAATAGAGGATTCAGCCGTTTTTGTGATGGGCCTCAAGATGGCGCTGTCCGCCGAAAACAGCTTTACGGTGGCAGGTACCGCCACCACCCCCGGTTCTGCAGTTGCCTTCCTGAACGCTTATCCGCAGACAGATGTTGCCGTGGTGGATATTTCCCTGGAATCTGAGACCGACGGCCTTACGCTGCTCGGTATCCTGCGCGAGGCTTTCCCCACTGTACGCACGCTGGTCCTTTCCCATTATAAAAAGCCCTCCTATATACTGAAGGCCATAACATCCGGTGCCGGTGCCTACCTTGCAAAAGATTCAACCCCCGACTCAATTGTAAAGGCTATTGCCGATGTCGCCGACGGCCGCTGCCTGTTCTTCGGGGAGACCATCGACTCTGCAAAAATCGTCCGTCTGTTTGGGGACGATGACAACCTGCGGGCGCGCAAGCCCCAAGGCCTTACGCCGCGCGAGTTGGAGGTGCTCCAACTCACTACCTCCGGTTACAGCAACGTCCAGATTGCCTCCGCCCTGGAAATCACAGTCAATACCGTAGACAGTTACAAAGAGCGCATCAAGGGGAAGTTCGGACTGGACAGCATTATAGAATGTGTGGCACACGCCGTTGCCGACAGCCTTGTAATCGTTTAATGCATTTTCATGAATAATTCGTATATTTACGGTTCGAATGCGTAAGTATATGAAAAGAACTCTTTTTGCAACGTTTGTCCTGATAATTGTGGCGGCAGCCCTTGACAGCCGCATCAGGGCCATCGCGCCGGCCGTTCCTTTCATGGGCGACTTCCCGGACTATGGCAAGATTGTCTGGTGCCCGGTTTACATGTCGTTCGGCCTGCAGGATCCGGTTTGCCCGCCGCACACTAACTTTGCCATTTACAATAACTTTGGCAGTGAAGAAAAACATTTCCTGTGCGTTCCTACCTGCGGACATGCAATGTGGAAGGAAGAAGCCTGGCCTCCGGTCCGTCAGGAATTTTTTGGCAAAGTAATTGCTATGTAGCTTTTTGTATGGATATGCAGAAACATATAGCTTTTGACGGTGCCCTGGAGAAACTCCCGCCCATTACCCTTGATGAAATGGATTCCATCAAGCTGATGAACAGGACGGACTCCAAGTTCCTTACCGACGAGCCAATGCTTCTGCGCATCCTGGACAGGGCCGCCGCTGCAGGTTACCGCGCGCTGTCCGTAGAGGGCCTTAAGATAAGCCGGTACAATTCCGTGTATTATGACACCGCGGCGCTAAAGATGTTCTACGACCATCATAACTGCCACCTTGTAAGGCAGAAGGTACGTACAAGGGTGTATGTGGAATCCGGACAGACCTTCCTTGAGGTCAAGCGCAAGAACAACCATGGCCGCACAAAGAAAAAGCGTATGGAGATAGCTCCGCAGGAGCTTATGGATTTTGGTTCCGATGCCGCCGCCTGCGACTTCCTGGCAGCAAAGTCCTGGTTCACCCAGCCTGAACTTGCACCGGTGCTATCCACAGCCTTCAGGCGCATTACGCTGGTGAACCCGGCCAAGACGGAAAGGCTTACGATAGACACGGATCTTTATTTTGAAAATTTCCGCACCGGACACAAGGCATCCCTTGGGAGCGCGGTTATAATAGAACTGAAGCAGGACGGCCGCGCCGCCAGCCAGATGAAAAACATCCTGCTGGACCTTAGGGTAAAGCCCATAAGAGTGAGCAAATACTGCGTAGCAGTCACCCTTACAAGCCCCGATACCAAGACGAACCGCTTCAAGGAGAAGATACGCAAGATAGAGAAAACGATTGGAAATAAATTAGTTACGATATGATTGACCATTTAATGAGATTCGTCCAGGAGGACCTTGCCAGCTTTGGCAACGCCGACATCAACGACGATATGCTGCTGGATGTCCAGACTATCACCGATGCGATGATGACCACCGCCCAGAAGATAGGGGAGCTGGGAATCCGCTTCGCGCTGAACCTACTGGTTTGCTGGGTGCTGGTTCACTTCTTCTATTATAAGAAGAGCCGCCGGCGCGATTATTATTTTACTTTCATGGTATTCTCGTCGGCCATGCTCACCCTCCTGTACATTATGGGTAATGTAGAGGTTGGCGTAGGGCTTACCCTTGGTCTCTTCGCCATCTTCGGGGTTATCCGCTACCGTACGGAGACAGTTCCTATCCGGGAGATGACCTATCTTTTTGTAATCATCGCCCTGGCAGCGGTGAACGGCCTTGCCCCTCTGTATCAGGCAGTAGAGCTGAGCTCGGCAGCTCCGCATTACGCCCTCTCATTGGGCAACGTGGCGGTAATGGCGCTGGTCAATCTGCTTATTGTCATCCTCATCGGCATACTGGAGAGTGAAAGACTTGTAAAGCACACCACTACCAAACTGGTGCTGTATGACCGCATAGAGCTCATCGTTCCGGAAAAGAGGGAAGAGCTCATCGCAGACCTTGAAAAACGCATCGGCGTAAAAGTCCTGAATGTGGAAATCGGACACGTAGACTTCCTCAAGGACGCTGCTTTTATCAAAGTATATTACAACCTGCCCAAGGGTGAATCCAACACGATAAATACCATAAAAAGGGCAAAAGACTACGTGGAGTAATGAAAAAGTTCATAGCATTGGCAATTTCCCTGCTGTGCGTGCTTCCTTTGGGTGCGCAGGACCAGGACGCAAAGAGAATCAACAAGAAGAATCTGGTAATCAAGGAGTGGAACACCAGCCCTAAAGGAACAAACGGAACCTTGGACCATGAAACCACCTTCAACGCCGACGGCCGCAAGATAGAGGAGAAGGAGTTTGACTCCGACGGAAAGATGAAGTGGCGCAAGCGCTATGAGTACGATTCCGCCGGCAAACTGGCCAAGGAACTTGTTTACGACGGCAAGAACCGGCTCCAGACTTACAAGACTTTCGAATTCAACGAGTTCGGGCGCAAAAAAGTTCAATATACGTACAACGCAAAGGGTAAGTTGTTGAGTCTTAAGAAGTTCGAGTATATAGCCCAGCCAGCGGACTAGTAAAAATATTAATAAAATATGCATTATGCGCAAAATGAATATTTTTCATTTGCGCAAAAAAGTGCTCATAACGCTTGCAATTGCGGAATTTTCTATATATATTTGCGAGAATTTTTGTATATGCTATGACTAAATGGGGGAAAGCACTTTTTGCTTTAGTGTGCTTGGCCGTTGCAGTTTCAAGTTTTGCTCAGACGACAGGACTTAAAACTAACCTGCTTTACGACGCTACAGCTACATTCAATGTTGGCGCCGAGGTGGCAATTGGCCATCACTATTCAGTAGACGTTTCAGGGAACTATAATCCCTGGACCTGGAAGGATAACACCAAATGGAAGCACTGGCTTGTGCAGCCGGAACTCCGTTATTGGACCTGTTCTCCTTTTGCAGGCCACTTCTTCGGCCTGCATGCTATTGTCGGACAATTCAATATCGGCAATATCGACATCGGGCTAAAGATTCCGGGAACGGACTTCTCCAATCTTAAGGACCATCGTTATCAGGGATGGGCTGCCGGTGCAGGTGTAGCTTATGGTTACGCGCTGCCGCTTGCCCGTCATTGGAACATAGAGTTTGAGATTGGTGCCGGTGCCATCTATACCAAGGCCGACAGTTTTGAGTGTGACGTTTGCAGCCGCCCCACGGCGCAGAATATCAAAAAGCTGCGTCCGATGCTTACGAAGGCCGCCATTTCCATAGTATATTTATTCTGATGACAATATGAAAAAGATAATATTGATACTGTCATCGATTGCATTGTCAGTTACTGCAATGGTGGCTCAGACCGCAGAAAACGTCAATCTGGCCCGTCAGGGCAAACTTATGACCCTGGAAATGAATGTCTCCCTGGCCGATGTCGCCCCGGGCAGCAACGGTGTAGTTGTCCTGACCCCCGTTCTCAGGAACGGACAGAACAGCGCCGCTTTCAGGCCTATAGCCGTTTATTCCAGGAACCAGTGGTATTACTATGACCGCAAGGGGCAGAAAGCCAGCGGCAACGCAGATGAGATACTGCTTCGCAGCGGCCGCCAGAAGTCTCTTGCCTACAGCGACCAGATGGCCTACAACGACCAGTGGATGAACGGAGCGGAGCTTGTGCTGGAGCGCCGCAATCTTGGCTGCTGCGGCAGCGAAAAAGCGGCCGGGAGCGACTTTCTGGTGAGGTACCGTGACATCGTGGACGAGACCAATACTATTATAGTAGAGAAGATTGATACGGTTGTAAAGGAGACTGCTTCTGTAATCCGCTCCATGGCCGGAAGGGCTTTCGTGGACTTCCGCGCCAGCAGCTCAGAGGTCGATGTCAACTATCACAGCAACCTCTCAGAGCTTGGACACATCCTGTCTACTATCGACTCACTCAAGACCGCCGGAGTCAACATAGGCAATATAGAAATCAGGGGATATGCATCCCCGGATGGCCCTTACAAGAAGAACGCGGCTCTTGCAGAGGCCAGGACCAACGCAATTGCAAACTACGTGCGAGAGAGGGTGAACCTTCCTGCCGATGCAGTTGTAACTTCCTGGGAGGCAGAGAATTGGGCCGGCCTGAGGGAGTTTGTCGCAGCATCGTCACTTAAGGACAAGGATGCCATCCTGAAGGTTATCGACTCCGATGAACAGCCGGATGCAAAGGAGAGCACGCTAAAAAAGAAGCATGCCGCTTCTTACGAGGTTCTGCGCAAGGAGTGCTTCCCGTTCCTGAGGCGTACAGACTACAGGATCAACTATACCGTAGAGACCAAAACGGAAAAATAACATTAACACTTAATCTTATAATTATGAAAATCAAACATTTGCTTATTGCCGCGCTTGCCACAGTAGCTCTGGCAGCGTGCAACAAGGAGAATGGAGGCAATGAGGAGGTCCTTGACGGAGGAACTCATTATGTAGCCTTCCAGATTGCAGCTCCCGGTTCCAAGGCTGTAGAGGCCGGCGCCGACTTTGAGAATGCTGTACACGATGTACACTTCTTCTTCTACAAGAATGGTAACTATGTTACCAAGGGAACCGTTAACGGTTTCACTCCTACATTCGAGCCCGTTAGCGGCCAGGATTATTCACATCGGATGACAAATGCCGTTGTGGCACTCAAGTCTGACGGCCCTAAGCCTAATCAGGTTCTTGCAGTACTGAACGCCCAAAATCCTTCTGTTTTTGAGGGAGTTAACCTGGACCGTGCGTTGAATCTTCTGCAGGATGACAACGCCGACGACGGAAGCAAGTGCAGCAATTATGTTGTTGCACACAACGGACTGCTGTATTTTACAATGTCCAACGCTTCTTATTTCAGCGCTTCCACTTCCAAAGCCGTCACCGCTACATCAATTCCTTATGTCTTCGATACAGAGTCAGATGCTCTTAACAACCCTGTATGGATGTATGTAGACCGTCTTGCAGCAAAGGTAGAGACAACAATCGGAACTCCTACTGCAACTGTAGTTGTTACTGCAAATGCAACAAATGTTAATTATGAGGTAACTGTAAGGGGATGGACCCTTAACGGAGTAAACGAAACCGGTTATATCTTCAAGCATATCAACAATGCCTGGATGGAGGATACTTATGCAATTTTCGATCAGGGTTGGATGCGTACTCCTACAGGTACTTTCCGTTCCGGTTGGGCAGAGGACCCCAACTATGCTGTAACAGCAACTCATGACAAGAGCTCATATCCTGTTACCAACAGGGAATACAACCAGGACAAATCCCCGCTTGTTTACGGTCTTTCCCGTGAACTTTACAACAGGGCAAAACTTGCAAATCTTGACAATCCTGCTCACAACACTGTAACTATGGATATGATCAAGAAGCAGTACTGCTATGAGAATACCTTCAACGAGGTTCTTGCAGAGAGCTTCCGTAACGTAGGTACTCACGTCCTTGTTTTTGCACAGGCAAAGAAAGTGGGTGAGGCAAATTACACCGACGTTTACGAGTATCATAAGAACTATCTCAACGAGGCCGACTATCTCCAGAGAATCCTTGACGATTCAAAGGGTAGCGGAGATTACAAGCGCGAGTTCTTTATCGGTGCCGATGAAACAGCAGCTGCCGGCAATGCCATTACAACTGCCAATCTTAAGATAGAGCGTGCCATCATGGAGAACAATATCATCAAGAAACCTACCGCAGGACACAGCAACTTCCGCGTTTCCGCTTTCATCGATGAGACTACCATTCCTTCAGGAAGCAAGCTTTATGTAAGCCGCAACGGAGCAGCCCTTGTAGAGGCTACCGCCGACGACAAGACCATCGCCTTTGGTGAGAACGTATACGCCCTTGCCAACAAGCTTGAGAATGGCTGGATGGTATACTTTGTTCCCATCAAGCATACCAATGGATACACAGAGCCCGGAAAGGTATTCGAGGGCAACTACGGCGTAGTCCGCAACAACTGGTACAAGGTAGAGACCGGTGCCATCAACACCCTTGGCATGGGTATCTGGGATCCTGAGACAGGAGAAAATGTCCAGATTGTTCCGGATGACAAGAATGACAACTGGTATCTTGCTGCACAGATACGCATCAATGCGTGGAATGTAGTAACCCAGACTTCACCCCTTGAGGAGTAATTCATGAGATTAAGAGCTACTATATTTTCCCTGACAACAGTCGTTCTGGGACTGCTTACCGCTTCTTGCGACAGCGCTATTTACGATAGCGCTGGCGCTTGCAGCGTGGCAGTGAAATTCAAGTACGACTACAATATGAAGTTTGCAGACGCGTTTGCAAACGAGGTGAAGTCCGTAGCTGTCTATGCCTTCAGGAGGAACGGGGATTTTGCCGCAATGGCAGGAGAATCCGGCGACCAGCTGGCAAAAAACGGTTACGTACTTACCTTCAGGGATATAGAGCCAGGTTATTATGATCTTGTAGCATGGTGCGGAACCGGAGACGAGGGCAGCCTTTTCTCCTTGACCACCCCGGCGACAAAAGATGAACTTTTCTGCAAACTGCAAAAAAAGACAAAGGCCATTTCTTATATAGATACGGACCCCGGAACCCTGTATTACGGCTACCTGGACAATGTTTATCTGGACAGGTACACGTCAAAATCGGCAGAGGTGAAGGAATTCTCCCTGGTAAAGAACACCAATAACATCCGCGTATTGCTCCAGTCCCTGAACCAGAGCGAAACCCTTACCCCGGAGGAGTTCGACATCTATATTACGGACAACAATGCCGTCCTTGACTGGGAGAACGGGCTGTCCCTTCCTGCGGACATCTCCTACTATCCTTGGGGACAGAAGCAGGGCTCCGTAGAATATGACGGCGGCCAGAGCCTCCTTACCGCGGTTGTTGCAGAATTCACCGTAAACCGTTTGTTCAAGAAGACCACGGACAAGACTTACCTTGTAGTGGAAGACAAGAATACCGGAGACGTAGTGCTCCGTATTCCCCTTGTAGATTACTTCCTTCTTGTAAAGAGTAATTACAACAAGCAGATGACAGATCAGGAGTACCTGGACCGCCAGGACGACTACTCCATCACCTTCTTCCTGGACAATAATCATGGCTGGTCGATAGCCTCCGGTATTTACATTAACGGCTGGTTTATCGTCCTTAACCAGGGAGACTTGGAGAACTGATGAAAAAGGCTTTGAATATGGTTATGACAGCCCTGTTGCTGGCCGGCTTTATGGCCGCCTGCAGCAAGGAGGGCCCTGCCGTCACCACCGGAGACGATGTGGTGACCCGCGGTCCCGTAACCGTAAGCCTTGATATCTGTGTAAACAGTCTCTCCGGACTTGGCCAGACCAAAGCCCTGTTTGACGGGGACCTTGACGGGACCGCGGCAGAAAACAAGATAGACGACTTCGCTCTTTATCTCTTTGACGCTTCCGACGCTTACAAGACGGAAGGCGGTGTACAGGTGTTTGACCCCACCAAGGCAAAACAGTTGCTATCCGCTCCGGTGACATCGCTGGACGGCAGAATGGTGGGAACCATCTACAGGACAGAGTTCACCCTTACCAAGACGGTGAAGTCCCTTGCCGTCCTGATGCTGGCCAACTTGGGATCTTCCAACTATAAAAGCATCGGTTCCGCAACGACCACATCCATGGCCTATGTCGTGGATTACTTGTCAGACAGGAACAACCTTGCCAGCATCGGCATAGATTACGTTCCTTCTGCGGACTATGGCAAGACAAAGGGTATCCCCATGTACGGATGGAAGCTGTTCGGAGACATGGGAGGAAGTGCCGCAGAGGACCAGACCAAGGCCCTGAAGTTCTTCAAAGGCATGTCCACACCTCTGACAAAGACCGGCTTTACAAGTGCGGCGGAGGTTGAGGCCTATGCTTCCAGGGGCTTTGTCTCAGACGACGATGTCCTTGCCCTGAACCGCTCCCTTGCACGCATCCGCTTCCGTTACGACCCCGCTCCCGGAGCGCATTCCGTAACGATTAACTATGTGAAGCTCTTCTGCTATCGTGACCACATCGCCCCACTCCCGCTGTACTTCTTTGAGGCGGATCCGCGGACTCCGTTCGACCCTGTAACCGACTGGGGTACTGCAAAGGAGGTAGATGTGGACTTCAAGCTGATTGACGGTGTCCTGACCCTTTATGTCCCTGAATTCAACGTAAATTCTGCCAAGAACCAGAGCTTCGAGCCCTACCTGAAGGTGCAGATCAAGGACAACACAGACGATGTCCTTTACACCTTCACTCCAACTACCATTACGGTAGTGGACGCCCTGCATGGAAGCGTAAGCTATCCGGCACAGGGAAAGACTTCCTGGCTGCATTTCCGTTCCATGTCGGACAAAACGATTCCGGGTGGCGGAACCGTAGTCGCAGGCACATATTTTAACATTGTACGCAACTACACTTACGAGTGGGTGGCAACCGGTATAACCCAATGATAAAGAAAGGTCTCATACTGCTGTTTTTCATGGCGGCCCTCTGCGGGTGCGTCCTTGAAAAATATGATTCGGATTCCTGCGCCGATGGCTCCAGGGGCCCGTTCTACCTTGCTTTGCAGTTTGTGCCGCAGGGTAACAGCGCGGAGACCAAGGCAGGGAACAACCTGGACGCCCTGCTGCGCCACGGCAGCCTTGACGAGATGCTGGTTGCAAACGTCGATGTCTACTTCTATGACAATAAGGGAGATTACCTGGGCTTCGCCCACATGGGCATAACGGACGGCCAGCAGACAGAGGGCGCCACGTCCCCTGAGGAAAGCTATATCGGCGGCCAGGTGATAGGACCGCTTAATTACAGGCCTTACAAGATGCTGGTGATGGCTAATCTTTCATCCGCCCAGCAGGACCTGTTCAAAGACAAGGACCTTGATGATGCGATAGCCCTTTACCAGGATTCCGCATCCTGGCTGTCAGACCCCGTAGATATTACATATCAGGGAGTTACATATGCTGGCAGAAAGCCTTTTGTCATGACTGCCGGCTCTTATATGAACAATGTGGGCACACCAATCTGCGACATCGCCATTACAGAGCGCAACCTCAAGCACAAGGAGGAGGAAGCCGCCGCTTCAAAACTTGATGTCTATCTGGAGAGGATGGCTGCAAAGGTAACCCTTCAGGTAAAGCAGCAGGGAAGCGAGCCAACCCCGCAGCTGAGCATTCCCGTGGTTACGGCCCGCGACAACGTCACTGCTAAGGTAGAGATACTTGGCTGGGCCCTTAACGCCACAAACAACAGCAGTTACTACCTGAAGCACATCGACAAGAACTGGAACTTCAGCTGGAAGTGGAACAACGACAGGCGTTACCGCAGTTACTGGGCGAAGGATACCAACTACAGCCCGGACAACACTCCGGCAGACTACACATTCAGTTCCTGGGATGGTATCACCAACACCCTTACGCTTGACGGCGGTTATTTCAAAGGCAGTGAATGCTGCCTGGAGAATACATCGGAGATTTGTACAAAAGCGACGATGTATTCCCGTACAACCCACATTCTTGTAAAGGCAAAATTCGTGTTCGGACTTTCTTCCGGCACCGATGATGACCATTACACGGACGCCGATGCAGACATTTACCGTTACAACGGTGTGTTCTACACGGCTTCCAACCTTACAGCCCAGACGGGAAAGAACCCCGGGGACGCCGGAGTGACTCTTTTTCCTCAGGGACAGATGTATTACAAGGTGCCGATAGAGCATCTTGGCGGCTGGGACGGCACGGGTGATTCTTACGGCATCGGCACATATGGAGTAGTGCGCAACCATGTGTATGAAATCACCATCAGCGGAATCGGCGGCGTGGGCTCTCCCCGCCCGTCAGACACATCCGCAGCCATTGTGCCCACACCTGCGGGAGACGACCATATTCTCTCGCTTTATTGCAAAGCAGCTCCTTGGACGCAGTTTGTCCAGAGTTTTGTTTTCATAGATCCCCGCTCCGGTGCGGTTTACTTCGATGTTACGACAACCGGACAGGATCTTGAGAATGAATTTGACGACGATAACGACGATTGGTATTAATGAAAAAGGTTCTTTCATATTTTGCTTTCTTGCTGATGCTGACCGCGTCCGGCTGCTCTCACCTGGATGAACCGGGTACGGAGGATGGCGGCGTGGTTCGCTTTGGCCTCAGGAGCGGGGACCAGGGTAAAGAAGTCCTTACCAAGACGTCGTACAGCGGAGACCTTGTTGACCTTGACGGCGACCTGAAGGAGGATTCAGAGCGCATCAACTGGCTTGCCGGAGACAGGATTAAGGTTGTATCCAACCTTGCGGCCACTACTCCGGGAGGCGATGCCGCCCTGAGATCTTCCGTATTTGAAATTGACGGCGCTACAATCAAAGTAGGAACAACCGATCAGATAAGCGAGGCGGAAATCGCCCCTGCATCCGGCTACAAGGACCTTTACTGGAATACTTCACCGTCGGAACATTATTTCTATTCAGTATATCCTGCACCCGCAGGTACACCGGAGAATCCTTCCATTTCCGCTGTTTCTGATTCAAAGACCGTTCAGATTGGCGCCGTGATACCATCGGCACAGAACTATGAGTCCAAGACCGGCACGACAATAATTGAGCTTAAGCCTGTAATGAGCTATGCTTACATGTACGCCGGCACCAAGAAGGCATCGGGCAACACCACAAATGTAGACCTTGCTTTCAAGCCTCTCTTTACGGCATATACCTTTAGGATCAGCGCTCTTGCCCTGGACGATGAAGCCAAGAAGCTTAAGATAAAGAAGGTTATGCTTAAATCGTCAACCGACGACCTTTCGGGTAACTATACCGCCACCATCGGCGTAAACGGCAGCGGAGAATCCGTCATCAAATCTGTGGGGACATCCGGAACAACAAAAGAAGTTTCCCTTTCCATTGCCGGCTCAGACCAGTTTGTGCTGGGAGAAAAGACGCTGGTTGTTACGCTGTTCACCCTTCCTGTAGACCAGACAAACCTTACACTGGAACTGACCCTTGAGAGGAACGGAGCGGATGTCAAGAGGTCACTGGCGCTTAACAAGGCCGGCAGCCCTATTGTGGTCCGTGCCTGCCATAAGCAGATTCTTAAGTTCGGAATGCCGGACATCAATTACGAGTTCCATGTAGAGCGCCTGCATACAAATCTTCCAAGAACATGGAGAAGCTCCGGAAATTATACTGTAACGGACTTCTTCACTGTTAAGAGTTACAAGACCAAATCCGGCAGCCCGGCCGGTGGCGTTGCCTGGAGTGTTACCGGTTATAAGTATGGTGGCTCATCCTCGTTCTCTGCTACCGCCCCTAAATGGCTGTCTCTTGAACAGGAGGCCGGAACCGGTACGGAATCATTTGATATAACGGCTCTTCGCAAGCAGGGTAACCGTCTCCGGGACTGGAACGATCCAGTATCTCACTCTTATGTGGATGCAGACAGCAATTATGTCGATGCCAGGGGGGTTGCATATGCATACGACCTTAGCAGCCACGATATCTACGGCAACCTGTATGCCGGCAAAAAGAACGGGGACCTTGTTGAAACCGCCAACTGTTATGTCGTAAGCGCACCAGGTTGGTACCGCCTGCCTCTGGTTTACGGAAACGGATTCAAGAACGGCACCGTAAACAGCGCCGCTTATACCGGCCCCAATACCGGTAATAATCTTATGCTTAAAGGCTTCCTTAATCATGCCAACAGCTCCATTACCAGTAGTCCATGGCTGAAGGATAATGCGGCAACGCCAAACGGAGCTGCTTTGGTATGGGAGGACGCATTTGGCCTTATATCGCAGGATGCCGCCATGTCCCCGCGTGTGGAAGGAGATTACCTGTACTTTTACGTAGATGCTATCGCCCAGGGCAACGCTGTCATTGCCGCCAAGATAGGAAACACCGTTGTATGGAGCTGGCAAATCTGGGCTGTGGACAATCCGGCAGGCACACTTGAGGTCATCAATGTAGAAAGAAACCTTAAGAGAAAAATCAAGGGAGACAATACCAAATACGATAATCCTTACCTGAGTTTTTATCCGGCGGCTCCTATGTTCAAGATGATGAATCTGGGCCAGAACGGATCAGAAACCGTCAATGTTGCGGAGCGTTCCTGCCAGATTGAATTCACCCAGGATATTTCCGGAATCAAGCACGTTGTAACGGTAACCCAGAGCGGAGTTAATGATACGCAAGGGGCGACTCCTTTCTATCAGTGGGGAAGGAAAGACCCTATGCGCTCGGACATTAATCCGCCTGTCGGCGCCGGTAAGGGAAGCAGTATAGGAACATCAATCCAGAATCCGCAGGTTTTCTATATAGGCAATTTGTCTGAATCATGGCATGGCGGGGCTACGCCCAGGTACGACAATCTTTGGAACACCAACGTTACGGCAGCGGTTACAAACTGGAATGTTTACAGCGCAAGCAACACCGGCGGCCGCAGGGACCAGGCTGTATGCAAGACAATTTATGACCCTTGCCCTCCCGGATTCAAGATGCCTAACATGTACGCTTTCAATGCCTTCAACCCTTATGGAATTGAAAATACCCCCGTCAGCTCCGGATACGACTGGGCAGTAGCAAACGTTGTATACAATTATCAGTCGTGGAACACTGGCCGGTATTACGATTTCTATGCCGGATACGATGAAAGCCAGTCGATGTTAAGGGAAAAGAATCCGTCCAAGATAATAAGGATGTATGCACTTGGCAGAAGGAATGGTAATGATCCGAATGGTCTGATAAATGATAATAATGTCGGATACTACTGGACTGCGGCACCTGCTGCCTGGGGAGGAGCCTGGTCATATGGAACCTGCCTGTATTTTATGGGACCGCTTATAGACGGTACCAAAATTTACCCGGTATATGGTACTTCCGATAGACCTGGTTTCCAAAGGACCCATGGTTTCCCGGTAAGGCCGATGCGGGATATTTAGATTCTTCGCTTTGCTCAGAATGACAGGTTGGCTCTTAGAGCATCGGCAGTGGGAAGGTAGGAATCGTCGTAGACGTGGCGGATTATGCCATCGGCGCTGAAAACATAAATTCTTGGAATAGAGACGCTTGCAAACAGGGAGTAGATTTTTCTCCCTGTTTGTGCGTTATATGGCATCGTAAGTCCGTTGGCCTGCCAGTAGGCTTCAATGGAAGCCCCGTCCTGCTCGCGGGATATGGGAACAAGCCAGATGCTGCTGCGAAGGGTGGCATCGTCCCAAAGTTCCTGAATCCGTGGCAGTTCCTCCTGGCAGTCGGGGCAGCCGGTGTGGAAGAATACTATCATTCCGCCTTTGCCGGCAAGGCTCTGGCTGTTGAAAACAGTGGCGTCGGTAAGCTGCACGGAAAAGGCGGGGAGGCGGTCTCCCGGCTCCAGGTTGGCCCCTTCTTCATTGTCTTTTATGCAGCTGGTGGCAAGAAGGCAGCACACCAGCCCCAGAAGCAGTCTATTCAAAGGCATTAACGTCTATAAGGTTGTTGAGCAAAGCGTAAACGGTAAGGCCGGCAACGGTCTTGATTCCGGTTTTGCGGGTGATGTTCTTGCGGTGGGTAATAACCGTGTAAATGGAAATATTGTACTGGTCTGCAATCTCTTTGTTGAGCATTCCCTTGGCCACGGAAACCAGGATTTCCTTCTCCCTGGCGCTGAGTTCTTCCCCCTCTGACGCCGCCGTCTTGGGCGCAATGCGGCTTTCCAGTTTGTTCACAGCGGGAACAAGGATGTTGTCCTCTATGGAAGTATGGTTCTCCAGGTCTTTCTGAAGAGTGAACAGAATGGCCAACACATTGTAAATGAGCATATTGTCGCCGTCTGCCGGCATGTACTTCATGACAATGTTCTGAAGGTCTCCCAGCTTTTCGTCGATGTTTGTGTGATTCTCCTCAAACTGCTCAATGGAGAAGTCTTCGTCGTCCTGATGCTTCAGCAGGGCCATTACGTAAGGGAAGACGGTGTTTTCCTCGTACTGGAAATGTTTGTACATCTCTCCTTTGTAGGCCACGAAGAAGCCCTGGATTATCTTTTTGCGGGCGGCGTCGCAGTGTTCTGTCATTTTGCCGATAGCCGCTTCCAGCTCTGTCAGGATTTCTCCTGTATAATATGAGTGGCTCTGGTGCAGGTAGTTGACTATGTCCTTGATATCCACCTTTTTAAGGGTTTCATTAGAGGGCAGATAGCCGTCAATGGTGTAAACGTTGCAGATAAGAAGGAAAGTATCTGTGTTCACTCCGCGGTGTTTGCACACTTCCTCTACGCTTTCCTCGCCGAACCCGAAGCCCAGGCCCATGCGCAGCATAACGCCCATCAGCAGGGGATTGCTCTCCAGCAATTCCGCCATCTTCATTTTAGGCGTAAAATGGTAAGTCTGTTCTTTTTTCATAATTCTTTACTTCTTTGAGAAACTGTAGGGTTTGTCTCCTGGATCTGTTCCGCGGTCTGTCGCGGGTGCTCCTGTCATATTGAATTCTATATTAGCTCCTGAAATCAAATCGTTGTGATTCAGGTAGTTGTGAGTCCATTTTTTACCGTTTACTTTTGCCGATGCAATATAGAAGCTGTCTTTCCCGTTGTCTTTGGCAGTGATGGTGAACGAGCCGTCGGGGCGGCGGACGGTCACTTTGTCAAAGAGCGGCGTACCTATTGCATACTGGTCCGATGCCGGGCAAACGGGATAAAAGCCCATCGCACTGAAAACATACCATGCCGATGTCTGCCCGTTGTCCTCGTCTCCGCAGTAAGCGTCAAAGTTGCAGTTGTAGAACTTTTCCATTACTTCCCGCACGCGGGCCTGGGTTTTCCAGGGCTGGCCGCTCCAGTCGTACAGGTACAGCATGTGCTGGATGGGCTGGTTGCCGTGGGCGTAATTGCCCATGTTCATAACCTGCATCTCGCGGATTTCATGGATGGGGAAGCCATAGTAGCTGTCGTCAAATGTAGGCGGCATTGTAAATACGATGTCCATCATTGTATTGAAGGCATCCTCACCGCCCATCAGTTCTACCAGTCCTTCTATGTCGTGGAAGACGGACCATGTGTAGTGCAGGGAGTTGCCTTCCGTGAAGTGGCCGCCCCATTTGAGAGGGCTGAAGGGGCGGTCAAAACTGCCGTCCTGCTTCCTGCCATTCATAAGTTTGAATTCTGCATCGTACAGATTCCGATAGTTGAGGGCGGCCTTTTTGTAAGGTGCCAGCTCTTCCTCGCTCTTGCCCAGCGCCTGGCCAAAGCGCCAGATGCACCAGTCGTCATAGGCATATTCCAGCGTGCGGGCTGCATCTTCACGGATGCCTGCGTCGCACGGAACATAGCCCAGGGAATCATAGTATTCCCAGCCAAGGCGGCCCGTGGAGCTTACCGAGGGATGAACTTTGTGGGCGCCGCTTGTGACAGCCATCCAGAGTTCCTCTGCGTCGTAACCGCGGATGCCTTTAATGTACGCATCGGCCACGACGGAGGCGGAGTTGTTGCCAACCATGCAGTCCCTGTGGCCGGGAGAAGCCCATTCCGGCAGGAAGCCGCTTTCTTTCCAGGTGTTTACCAGGCCTTCCTGCATCTTTGCGGCCTGGTCCGGGTAAACCAGGTTCAGCAGCGGGAAAAGGCTGCGGAAGGTGTCCCAGAAGCCGGTGTCGCCAAAGAGGTAGCCCTCGTGAACCTGACCGTCGAAGGGACTGTAGTGAACCCTTTTGCCATCGGCTGTGATTTCTGAAAGGTCGCGGGGGAAGAGCAGGCTGCGGTAAAGGCAGGAGTAGAATGTGCGCAGGTGGTCAAGGTCTCCGTCTTCTGCGTCGATGCGGCCAAGGGCCCCGTTCCAAAGTTCCCTTCCTTCATTGCAGACGGCGTCAAAGTCCTTGTCTTCCAGTTCTTTAAGGTTCTGGAGAGCTTGCTCCGGGCTTATGAATGAGGAGGCGATTTTAAGGTTAACGACCTGTCCTTTTCCTGTCCTGAAGCCAACTCTTGCAAGCTGGTTTTCCGATGCCGATTCCTGAAAATCCGTGTCCGATGTTATTATGAACCAGTTTTTGAAGTTTTCCGTTACTCCTCCGTGGTTCATGGCGGAATAGCCTGTTATGGTATTTTTGCCGATGCTTACGATTTTTCCGTCATTGTAAGCGTCTACGACAAGGTAGGAGAGGTCTTTTTCCGGATATGTGAGCCTTACTGCGGCGGCCCTGGAGGTAGGGGAGAGCTCTGCTGTTACGTCGTGTTCTGCGAGATAGACGCTGTAGTAATAGGGCTTTGCGACTTCCGCTTTGTGGGAGAACCAGCTTGCGCGTTCTTCCTGGTCCCATACGGGGCCGGTCGTGACTGGCATTATGCTGAAGGCGCCGTAGTCGTTGATCCAGGGGCTTGGCTGGTGGGTTTGCTTGAGGCCGCGGATTTTTGTGGCGGAGTATGTGTATGTCCAGCCGTCTCCGTTTTTGCCGGTTTGCGGGGTCCAGAAGTTCATTCCCCAGGGAACTGCTACTGCCGGGTAGGTGTTGCCGGTGGAGAGTTCATAGGAGGATGCTGTGCCGCCCAGGATGTTTACGTAGTCGACGGGGTCTGTCTTTGCCTTTTCCTGTTTGCTGCAGCAAGCCGCTACAATCGCAGCCATTACTGCTATAATTACAAATTTTTTCATATAAGCCCTTTTCGTTTAGTAAATTCGCAGCCGCAAAAGGTTTGGTTGTAAAAGTTTTGTTCTTTTATAATCTCGCTGCGTCGCTGCTGGAGGCCGCCTTTACGCCAGTTGCGGCCCCACCAGTGGACGCCGGGGAACAGGCCGCAGGCATATGTTCCGGCGCCGTCCACCTGCTCCAGGTCCTTCCAGCGGGAAGAGGCCAGGCTGGTGGCAACCGTGTCCATGCCGTGCAGGGAGGCGTATTTTGCAGCGCGTTCCAGGCGGAAGCGGAAGCAGCGCATGCAACGCTCGCCGCGCTCCGGTTCGTGCTCGAAGCCCCTTACGGCTTCCCTCCAGGCGGTGTGGTCATAGTCGTCCTCAACTACCTCAATGCCAAACTTTTGGCAGTACCGCTTGCACTCTGCCAGGCGCAGGTCATATTCTTCCTTTGGTACAATGTTGGAGTTGGAGAAAAACACCACCGGTTTTACCCCGTCTTTATCCAGGGCCTCTATGATGGCCCCGCTGCAAGGCGCGCAGCAAACATGTAACAAAAGATTATTCATATCCTTCAAAAATACTTATTTTTAAAAGATATTGCAAATTTTTGTACCTTTGCGCCTGCAATAGTCTTGCTTAAGCCACACTGAACACTTTATTTTAGAATGACAGTTACTCCTTACAGGTATTTACGGGAGTTGGGCAGGACGTTGTCCCAGCACAGGCCGCGCAGCCTTAGGCCGCATAACAACTGGATGTCCCTGAGTCCACTGGCCGTATTCCTTATTGTTTATCTGGTATCATCGATAGTTGCCGGTGATTTTTACCGTGTGCCGATAGTCTCCGCCTTCCTTATCGCGGCGGTTTACGCCATTGCGATTAGCCGCGGGGGAGACCTTGACAGGCGCGTTGCCATATTCTCTGAAGGTGCCGGCAGCAAGAGTGTCCTTCTGATGATATGGATATTTGTGCTTGCGGGGGCGTTTGCAAGCACTGCAAGGCAGATCGGAGCGGTTGACGCCACCGTGGCGCTAACCACCTCCCTGCTCCCTGGCAAGCTGCTGCTTGCGGGAATGTTTGTGGCTTCCTGCCTTGTTTCGATGGCGGTAGGCACCAGCGTAGGTACAATCGCCGCCCTTATGCCGATTGCGGCGGGCGTTGCCGGCCCTGCCGGCTTTGATATCGCCCTTGTCGCAGCAGCCATCACCGGAGGCGCATTCTTCGGGGATAACCTGTCCTTCATTTCCGACACCACCATAGCTGCAACCCGTACTCAGGGCTGTAAAATGTCGGAGAAATTCAAGGCAAACTTTGCCCTGGCCCTGCCCGCTGCCGTCATTGTATGCGTTATTTATATTTTGCTGGGCTCCGGAGCGGCGGAGATTCAGACGCAGGACAGCGTCAATATCGTCAAGGTGCTGCCCTACCTGGCCGTTATCATCCTGGCTGTCAGCGGAGTGAACGTGATGGTTGTCCTGCTGCTCGGGATAGTGATAAACGGCGTCATCGGCTTTGTGTCAGGAGACTTCGGATGGGTTGGATATCTTGAATCCATCGGCGCGGGAATAGCCGGCATGGGAGATCTTATCATAGTGACAATGCTGGCAGGAGGCGTCCTGGAGATAATCCGCTACAACGGAGGAATAGACTTTGCCGTTGCCCTCCTTACCTCCCGCATCAGGGGGCGCAGGGGCGCGGAATTCAGCATCGCAGCGCTGGTGTGCCTGGCCAACCTGTGCACCGCAAATAACACGATAGCAATTATTTCCACTGGAGAAATCGCCAAAAATATAACGGAAAAATACGGTCTTAAGCCGCGCAGGACAGCAAGTCTTCTGGATACATTCTCCTGCATCGTCCAGGGCATCCTGCCTTATGGCGCGCAGATGCTTATGGCCGCCGGTCTGGCTGGAGTGGGAACGCTGTCGATAATAAAATATCTGTACTATCCCCTGGTGCTTTTTATCATCACCTGCGTGTCCATACTTTTTGTCAAAGGTAAAACGGAAGTCAAAAAGGCTTGAACAATTCAAAACACTTTCTTACATTTGTGGGAAACATTGTAAGAAATGAGTTTGTACAGTTACTTCCGAATCTCCAAGCCGGCGCTTCAAAAGGTGCCGCAGGAGTCTGTGCAACAAACATATAAACACCTGAGAAACAGCACTTTCTGGGGAGTAACTTTCGCTTACAGTATCTTTTATGTATGCCGCCTTGCGATGAGTGTGGTAAAAAAACCTCTCATCGACGACGGCATTTTTTCCGCCGGGGAGCTGGGGATAATCGGCTCTGCCTTCCTGCTTGTGTATGCAGCCGGAAAGTTTGTTAACGGAATAATCTGCGACTATTGCAATATCAGGCGCTTCATGGCCTTCGGGCTTGGGCTGTCGGCGATTCTTAATTTGCTGATGGGAATTTTGGGACTTGTACAGCCGATGGTTTCGGTGGCCGGCGGGGTAGTCCTGTTTGTGCTTTTCTCCGTTTTCTGGGGAGCAAACGGCTGGGCGCAGTCGATGGGTGCGCCGCCGGCCGTCATCAGCCTTTCCAGGTGGTTCTCCCTTAAGCAGAGGGGCACTTACTACAGCATCCTCAGCTCCACGCCGTATCTGGGAAAGACCGTTTCCTTTATCCTGCTTGGCTTTATAGTCAGCTGGCTGGGCTGGCAGTACGGCTTCATATTGTCCGCCGTCGCAGGTCTGGCCGGCCTGGCGGTCATCCTTTGCTTTGTCAAGGACAACCCTGAGAGCCAGGGCCTGCCAACCATTCAGGAAATCACCGGGGATAAAGCATCAAAGGCAGACAAAATGCCCACCAAGGAGTTGCAGAAGTACGTTTTCAAGAATCCTGGCATCTGGGTGATAGCCCTTTCAAGCGCCTTTGTTTACATAACCCAATATGCCATAAGTGACTGGGGAATCCTGTATCTGGAGGAAGGAAAGGGTTTTTCCGACATCCAGGCCCCGCAGATTATCTCTTTCTCGGAGGCCTTCGGCATCGCCGGTACGCTGCTCGCCGGGTGGATATCGGACAAAGTATTCAAAGGCGGCAGGATAGTTCCCGTAATCCTGTCCGGGATGCTGTGTCTGGTGGCGCTGTCCCTGTTCCTTTTCACAGGTGGCAGCTACCTCATGAACATAGTTTATGTGTCGATGTTCAGCCTGGCCATAGGCATCGTTTTCTGCATCGTAGCCGGACTCATGGCGCTTGACATTGTGCCGCGCAAGGCCACCGGGACGGCGCTTGGCATCGTGGGTATTTTCAGCTACGTAGCCGCCGGAATCCAGAGCGTAGTGAGCGGTTTCCTTATCCAGAGCGGCAGCAAAGGCGGGGAATACGACTTTACTGCAACCGCTTTTTTCTGGATTGCTGCCTGCCTGCTGTCCTTCCTGCTGCCCGTCCTGGCCTGGAGACGCCTTCATAAGAAAGTCATTGAATAATAAAAACTTAAAATATGCGAATCAGTATTTCACTCAATTACAAAGCCCAGTGGGGACAGCAGATGATGCTCCTTCTGGAGGGAAATCCGTACAGGATGGACGGTCATGACGGCGGCCTCTGGACCATCGAACTGGATAAAATGCCCGCAGCCGCAGACTACAGTTTCCAGCTTTGCGACGGCTCCGGAAAGCCTGTCCGCTACGAGTCTTCCGGCCATTCCTATGCCACCGGCAAGGGAGTTAAGGAATTGATTATCAGAGACAAATGGAATGATGTATCTGCCGATGCCCCGTTCAAGACCGCCTTCTTCAAGGATGTCATCTTCAAACGGACCGACGGTGACAAGCGCACCACTTCCGGAAAGCTTACGCTCCAGGTTTGCGCACCTACCCTGCGTCCCGGCGAGCGTCTTGCCATTAGCGGCGACTTCAGCAACTGGGGCCGCCCGGTCCTGATGGATCCAAGTGACTTCCCGTTCTGGAAAATCAATCTGCCTGCGGACAAGTCTTTTGAGTATAAATACCTGATTATCAGCGATGATCCTTATATCCCCATGCAGTGGGAGAACGGTGTGAACAGGGAATTTGACGCCGATGCCGCAAAAGGTGCGCACATCCTTGTCAACGAGCCTGAGCCGGTATTCCGGCGCAGCGGCTGGCGCGGAGCCGGAGTTGCCGTTCCGGTCTTCTCCCTGCGCAGCCGCAGCGGCTTCGGCGTAGGCGAGTTCAACGACCTTAAGCTCTTTGTGGACTGGGCATCGGCAACGGGACAGAACGTAATCCAGCTCCTGCCTATCAATGACACCACGATGACCCATTCCTGGACGGACTCTTATCCCTACAATGCAAATACAACCTTCGCCCTGCATCCGCAGTTCATCCATCTGCCGGCCGCGGGAGTCAAGGAAGACAAGGCCTACAAGGCTCTTCAGGAAGAGTTGAACGCCCTTCCCAAGATTGACTACGAGAAGGTGAATTCTGCAAAGAACGCCCTTCTGAGGAAGGTTTACGAGTCGGCTGCCGGCCGCAAGGTCATGGAAAGCGCCGCCTTCAGGAAGTTCTATGAGGCAAACGAGTCCTGGCTGGAGCCCTATGCCGTATTCTGCTGCCTCAGGGACCAGCACAAGACCCCGGACTTCTCCAAGTGGGGAAAGATGGCCAAATACTCTCCCAAGGCCGTTGCCAAATGGGCCGCAGAGCATAAGGAGGAGGTCGGCTACCACTGCTTTGTCCAGTTCCACCTGGACAAGCAGCTCAAGGAAGTAGTGGAATACGCCCATTCCAAGGGAGTGGCCCTTAAGGGAGACCTGCCCATCGGCATCAGCCGCACCAGCGTGGACGCATGGGTTTATCCGGAGCTGTTTCATCTTGATTCACAGGCCGGTGCACCGCCGGATGCTTTCTCTACCCTTGGCCAGAACTGGGGCTTCCCCACATACAACTGGGAGAAGATGTCAGAGGACGGATTCGCCTGGTGGAAGGCCCGCATGCGTAAGATGAGCGAATACTTCGATGCCTTCAGGATCGACCATATACTTGGTTTCTTCCGCATTTGGGAGATTCCGATGGATGCTGTCCATGGCCTTCTGGGCCACTTCAACCCCGCCCTTCCTTATTCAGGGGACGAGCTTGCTGCAAACGGATTCAACATCGGCTCCGGATTATACACAAAGCCGCTTCTGTACGATTGGATACTGAACGAGATCTTCGGTACCAAGGCCGATGTCGTTCGCCAGAAGTATGTAATTAACGGCGCACTTGCGCCGGAGGTTTCCACCCAGAGAAAGGTGGTGGAAAATGTGAAGGACGAGTCCCTGAGGGACGGGCTTCTCACCCTGCTTGACGATGTTCTTTTTGTTGAGGATCCGCGAAAGAAAGGTTATTGGCACCCCAGGATTTCCGCGCAGGGAACCTTTGCCTTCCGTTGCCTTGACGACGGCCTGAAGGCAGCTTTCACACGCCTGCACGATGACTTCTTCTATCGCCGCCACAACGACTTCTGGCGCGATTCCGCCATGTTCAAGCTGCCTTCCATCCTGTCTTCCACCGGTATGCTTACCTGCGGGGAAGACCTTGGAATGATTCCTGATTGCGTTCCTTCTGTAATGGACGAGCTCGGAATCCTGTCCCTGGAAATCCAGCGTATGCCAAAGAGTGTTACGGAGGAATTCGCAAACCCGGCAGTGTATCCTTACCGCTGCGTTTGCGCAACCGGAACCCACGATACGTCAACTATTCGCGCCTGGTGGGAGGAAGACCGCGAGGTTACCGCCCGTTACTGGCACAATATGCTTCACCGCGGTGACGACATGCCCTGGTTCTGCGAGCCTTGGGTTGCGGAGATGATTGTAAAAGCACATCTGGATTCCCCTGCGATGCTGTGTATACTTCCTTTGCAGGACTACCTTGCAATCGACGACATTGTCCGTTACCCCGGAGATCCCGCAGACGAGCGTATAAACGTGCCTGCAATCCCGCGCTTCTACTGGCGTTACCGCATGCACATGACGCTTGAGGACCTTCTTGCAGACAAGGGCTTCACTTTGAAACTCGCCGGCATGATATCTGGCTCCGGCCGCGGAAAATAAGAGAATGGTTATTTGTCCAGCCAGGAGAGGAAGGAGTCTGTGTGGGAGCGGGAGACTTCCAGGGTGAAGCGGCCGGATTCCAGCGGTACGTCTATGCGAAGGCGGCCGCCGGGCAGTTTGGTAAGGCTGCCTACGGCGTTCCTGGAAACGATGGCGCTGCGGGAAATCTTGATGAACTGCGATGGGTCAAGTTTGGCGGCGATACTGTCCAGGGTGTCGTCCAGCATAAAGGCTGCTCCCTTGCGGGTTACAAGGTGGTTGGACTTGTCCTCTGAGTAGATACAGGCGATGTCGCCGGTGTTTACCGTCTGGATTGAATTGCCGTATTTTACCATAAGGTGCTGCTTGTAAGTGCGGCACCTTTCAACTGCCCGCTTCAGGGCGGAAGGCTCTATCGGCTTAAGAAGATAATCCCTTGAATTGACCTCAAAGGCTTTGACGGCATAGCTGTCATAAGCCGTGGTCATGATAACCGGCGCCGATATCCTGGCCTGACGGAAAATCTCGAAGCACTTTCCGTCAGAAAGTTCCACGTCCATGAAAATCATATCCACTTTATGGTCCGGATTATCCAGCCAGGCAACGGCTTCCTTTACGCTTTTGGCTGTCCCCGCAACGACTGTGTCCGGGAACAATTCAACGAGAGCCGCCTCAAGGGCTATCTGGGCCATTACCTCGTCTTCTATAATGAATACTCTCATAATCAATTACTTACAAAAGTGGAAGTGAAACTGAATAGACATCGGCAGTGTCTGTAATTACTATATCTTTGCCGCCGTTGGCCAGGTAGTTCTGCCGTATATACTTGAGTCCAAGGCCGGTAGATGCTGTGTCGCTGAACTTGGGATGGCGGTTGTTGGAGACCGTAACCCTGTCACCGTCGGCAAGGATGACAATTTTCAAGGGGTCTTCTTCCGATATCGAATTATGTTTGTAGGCGTTCTCCACCAGCATCTGAACCGAATACTTTAGGACGTAGCGGCTGCCCAGGGAGGCATCGGCAACGACAACATCGACAGACATTCCGGCAGGGAAGCGCACCTTGAGCAAATCCGTGTACATATTTACGTACTTCAGCTCCTCTGACAGGGGAATGAGCGACTCACTTTCATTGCTTAGCATGTGGCGGTACATTGCCGCCAGTTTGCGTGTAAAACTGCGGACCTCGGATGTCTTCCCCTGTGCAACCAGGGCGTCCAGCACGTTCAAGCTGTTGAACAGGAAGTGCGGGTTAACCTGCTGCTTCAGGTTCTGGTATTCCATCCTGGCGATGAGGCCTTTGTTGCGCTCCGCCTCCATTTCCCGCCTGGTAGAGGCTACATAATAAATGAGGTAGATGATGGAATAAGTGACAGCCTGCGCAATAAATGAAAGAATCAGCAGTTCCAGGCAAAGGGAGAGCGTAAAAGGCGTCTCATATTTGACAGGCAGTCCTATAGCCATCATCATGACGCAGACGGCCGGGGTTCCCAGGAACAGCACGAAGTGCCATATGACCGAGAGACTGCGGCTTTTGAAGCCTCCTGCGCTGTGCACCCTGTGAAGCAGGATAACATTGACGCAAATAAGCAGCAGCAGGACTCCGGAATTCGATGTCAGCATAGACAATGCATCCGAAAGCGGTACACTGGCAAAAACATGGCTGGAAGACAGCAGGCCTATGATTATCCTGGCAAGCAGCACCACAAGGATGGCCAGCCACAGCCAGCTGTCCTTGATATCGCGGCCTTCCCGTTTATTCTCCGGCACCAGCAGTACAATGGACCATCCCAGAATCTCTGTGGTTATGAATGTTGAGGCTGCATGTGTCAGGAAGCCGATGTTTGTAAGCAGGTTGAAGCCGGCGGCGCAGGCCATGCCCAGTCCGTAGCCCAGGATATTTACAAGTACTACGCTTATGGCCGTAAACTCCACGGACAGCCGCTTTATGTTGCATAGAAGCACAGTCATGGCCATTGTCCAGACGGTAAGGAAAATGGTGTCATCGATACCGGCTGCAAGGCAAAGCATGGTGGTTGCGGCATGTAAAACCGCGAACCCGTGAATAACCAGACTGTTATCGTATTTTACGGTCATAAAGGTTATTGTTAAAGTGTTCAAAGATAGAAAAAAATTTCCATTCATCCTTAAATACTGACCATTCGTCCCCTATTAATCGTTTTTTTAAAACGATATAACTACATTTGTTTGCTTAAACGTTTAAGAAAACGATGAAACGTAAACCGAAACTATCTTTCTGGCAGATTTGGAACCTGAGCTTCGGGTTCCTGGGAGTCCAGATCGGCTATTCACTTCAGAACAGCAACACATCCGGCCTGCTCAAGTCCTTTGGAGCAGACCTCAGCAGCCTGAGCCTTTTCTGGCTGGCCGCACCTCTTGCAGGACTGGTGGTACAGCCCATCATAGGAATGTTCTCTGACGGCACATGGACAAAACTCGGCCGCAGGAGACCCTACATCCTTCTTGGTGCGATCATCTCTACCGTGGCGCTGTTCCTCATGCCCAACTGTCCCAAGCTGCTGGCATTCGCCCCGCTTCTCATGGGAGCGCTTGTTTTCCTGTTCATGGACCTGTCTTTCAACATCACCATGCAGCCTTTCAGGGCTTTGGTAACGGATATGCTGGATGACAGCCAGAAGACCCAGGGCTTTGTAGTGCAGACCTTCCTTATCAATCTTGGTTCCATAATCGGCGCACTTCTTCCGCTTATTATGACCAATGTGTTCGGGGCCTCCGACGCAGAGGTTCCCGGCCATGCGCCCCAGCATGTGGCATGGTCTTACTACGCAGGAGCGGCAATCCTGTTCCTGTCCGTACTGGTGACCGTTTTCAAGGTTAAGGAATATCCTCCCAAGGAGTTTGCAGAGTACAGCGCCGCAGAGGGTCAGGAGGATGCCTCTGCAGAGCCCAAGAAGAGCTTCTGGCAGCTCCTCAAGACCACTCCCAAGACTATGATACAGCTTGGCGTAGTGCAGTTCTTCTCATGGGCGGCCCTCTTCCTTATGTGGAACTATCTTCAGCCGCTGGTTACCCGTGCTTTCATAAGCGCAGACGGCGTGCTCAACGGGGAGGCCCAGACCTGGACCGGCGTACTCAATGCAGTCTATCCGGTATCGGCCTGCATTATTTCCCTCCTTATGACCAGGCTTGCCGCAAAATACGGCAACAAGACGGTCTATGCGCTCTGCCTGCTTTGCGGCGCCGTAGGCTATGCCTGCCTGGCGTTCTGCACCGGCAAGGTTGCGATGATTTTCCCGATGATTCTTATAGGTATCGCGTGGGCGGGCGTGCTCGCGATGCCGTACTCTATACTTTCAAGGGCAATTGACGCGCGCAGCAGCGGTGCCTACATGGGCATCTTCAACTTCACCGTAACCATCCCCCAAATCTGCATGGGTCTGCTTGGCGGCGTTATGGTAAGCCTGCTCCGTGGCGTGCTTGTACCCGGCGGAAAGGCTGTTTACGAGACCCTGGACACTGTTTCCAAGGCGCAGGCAGACAGCACGGTAGCCGTTGGAATGTTCATCATCGCAGCAATCTTCATGGCAATGGGCAGCATCGCCGTAAGATTTGTAAAAGAGAAATAACTAATTACTAATTTATAAACAAACTACACTCCAAATGAAAAAGATTCTAACCGCAGTAGTTGTCTTGCTCGCAAGCCTGGCTGCTACTACTATGTCCGCCCAGGGCGGATATCAGGTTAAGGGAGTCGTAGTCGACGCACTTGGCCCCGTAATCGGAGCCACAGTACTGGAAGAAGGTACCACAAACGGTACTTCAACCGGTCTGGACGGCGACTTCGTACTCAACGTCTCTTCCGCGGATGCAACCGTAGTTTTCAGCTGCATCGGCTATGCTTCCCAGTCCTTCAAGGCATCGGAAGTGCCTGCAACCGTAACTCTCGCAGAGGATGATAACTTCCTCAACGAGGTGGTTGTTATCGGTTACGGTACCGTCAAGAAAAACGACATGACAGGTTCCGTTACCGCCATCAAGACAGAAGAGCTCAACAGAGGTGCTATCGTTTCCACTCAGGACATGCTCAAGGGTAAGGTAGCAGGTCTGCAGATTATCTCCGGAGACGGACGTCCCGGTGCAGGTTCCACAATCCGTATCCGTGGCGCCGCATCCCTTAACGCATCAAACGACCCTCTTATCGTGATTGACGGCGTTCCGCTGGCAAGCAACGGAGGTGAAGGTATGACCAACCCTCTTGAGGCTGTAAACGCCAATGATATCGAGAGCTTCACCGTTCTCAAGGATGCATCCTCCGCAGCAATCTACGGTTCACGTGCATCAAACGGCGTCATCATCATCACCACCAAGAAGGGAACCGGTACCGACGGTGAGCCCAAGGTATCATACAACGGCAGCTTCAGCCTCTCACACAATGTCAACAAGCTTGACATCATGAGCCCTGAGGAGTTCAGGAACTTCATGTATGAGACATGGCCCGCCGACACCGATGCAGGTGCTGATGTCCGCAACAAGCTCGGCCACTACAACACCAGGTGGTATGACCAGATCTTCCGTACCGCATATGCACAGGACCATAACGTAAGTGTTTACGGTTCACTCAAGAACCTTCCTTACCGCCTGTCAGTAGGTTACCTGGACCAGACCGGTACCCTCAAGACTTCTTATTATAAGAAAGGTACCCTTGACTTCTCACTCAGCCCCAAGTTCCTGAACGACCATCTTTCAGTGAACCTGAACGGTAAGGGTGTTTTCACCCATGAGGACAAAGCCGACGGCGGTGCAGTAGGTACAGCAGCCTTCTACAACCCCACAATGCCGGTTTATGCTTATAAGGCCAACGGCAGCATCGACTATGCTACTACCAACGGTTGGTTCAACTATGGTAACGGCGAAGGCGCAAACTTCGTTCCCGCAGGTCTTGCCGCAGGCAACCCGATGGATATGCTTTACGGCAACCGCGACACCGCAAGGGCTCTCCGTTTCATCGGCAACGCCCAGTTCGACTATAAAGTCCACGGTTTCGAAGACCTCCGCTTCAACCTGAACCTTGGTCTTGATATGTCCCACACCAACGGTGAGGTAGGTTCTCTCCCCGGCTCTTTCAATGCCTACAAGGACACAGAGAACCCCCGCGTCGGCCAGTATACAGACTGGTTCCACCTCAGGAGCAACTCACTCCTTGAGTTCTATGCAAACTACAACCACGAGTTCGGCCCTCACCACCTTGATGTAATGGCCGGTTACTCATGGCAGCACTTCTATGGCAAGGACCGCAATATCTCCAAGTTCAACATCACCGACGAGATCAAGCTCAACGAGGGTGAAACCGCAATCGAGCGTTATCCTTACTGGAAGACAGAGAACTATCTGGTTTCTTTCTACGGACGTCTCAATTATTCATTCGATTCCCGTTACCTCCTCACCTTCACACTCCGTGACGATGGTTCTTCACGTTTCTCTCCGGACACCCGCTGGGGTCTTTTCCCTTCAGCAGCCCTGGCATGGAACGTTAAGCAGGAGCACTTCCTGAAGGACGTAAATGCACTGTCAGCCCTCAAGTTCCGTGTATCATGGGGACAGACCGGTCAGCAGGAAATCGGTGACAACTACCCTTACCTTGCTTCTTATTCTCTCTCAACCGACGTTTACCACAAGTACAACATGGGTAACGGTAACTACACCTTCACCCTCGCTCCCGGTGCTTACGACCCGGACATCAAGTGGGAGACCACCACTACTTACAACGCCGGTTTGGACTTCGGTTTCGCATCAGACCGCATCAGCGGTAGCGTGGATGTTTACCGCCGTGACACCAAGGACCTCCTGAACACCGTCCTTACCCCTATGGGTGCAAACTTCGGTAACTCCCTCCTTACCAACATCGGTTCAATGCGCAACCAGGGTATCGAGTTCGCCCTGAATGTAATTCCTATCGAGACCAACGACATGTCACTGTCTCTCGGCTTCAACGGAACATTCCAGGACATCGAGTTCACAAAGCTGAACAACACCGACGATCCTAATTACGCAATCGAGGTGAGCGGAATCAGCGGCGGTACCGGTAACACCATCGCCCGCCATATGGTAGGTTACGCTCCTTTCACATTCTATCCTTACAAGCAGCTCTACGACAGCAACGGCAAACCTATCCAGAACGGTTTCGTGGATATGGACGGTGACGGCGAAATCACAACCGCCGACCGCTACATGAGCAACAAGAGCCCTAATCCGGACTTCTTCTACGGTGTAAACCTCAAGTTCAACTACAAGAACTGGGACTTCGGCTTCAACGGTCACGGTTCAGTGGGCAACTGGGTATTTAACAACGTCAAGGGCGGCGGCTCTTCTGCCAACTATGTTGCAGCCAACGTTTCTTTGGACAACTACCTCAGGTATGTAAAGGAAACAGGCTTCGTAGGAACCAACTCCATTGAGCAGTATACTACAGACCTCTTCCTGGAGGATGCTTCCTTCTTCCGCGTAGATGACATCAACCTTGGTTATACCTTCCCTGAGTTCAAGTGCTGGAAGGGCGCCAAGCTGCGTCTTGCTCTCTCTTGCCAGAACGTATTCGTGATTACCAAGTACAGCGGCCTGGATCCTGAGATTCCCAGCGAGAACGGTGTAGATTCTTCAATCTGGCCCCGTCCCCGTACCTATTCACTCCGTGTAAATCTTAACTTCTAGGAGGAATGACTATGAAAAAGATATATTACATACTTGCAACAGCAGTTACTACCGTTCTTTTTGCAGCCTGCACAAAAGACCTTAATACACTGCCCCTGAACCCTACAGATACCACCTCTGAGACCGCTTACACTTCAGAGGAGAGCTCTTATCTGAACGGTCTGGCACGTATCTACCTTCAGTTCGTTAACTGCGACCTTACAGACCTCCAGCTTACCGATGGCGGTACTTCCGAGCTTATCCGTGCATACTGGTCACTGAACGAGGTTTCCACAGACGCCGCCAAGTGCGCATGGAACGGTGATGCATGGGTTGCCGCCATCAATACCAATACATGGTCCGATGCCGACAACGATGCCGCTTATGCCGTATACGTACGTACAATGCAGGGCGTTTCATTCGTAAACGAGTTCCTCCGCCAGACCACCGACTCCAAGCTTGGTGACCGTGGCTGCTCAGACGCTGTTAAAGCCAGTGTAGCCGCCATGCGTGCAGAGGCCCGCTTCATACGTGCATATCTCTACTGGATGGCAATGGATGTATTCGGTTCCGTTCCGTTTACAACAGAAGACTCACCTTTCGGTGCAGTCAACCCTGTTCCTGCCACCCGCCAGGAGGTTTTCCAGTTCATCGTAGAGGAACTTACAGACCTTGCTTCCGACGGCAGCGCAATGCCTGCAGCCCGCAGCAACTATCCCCGTGCAGACAAGGGTTCCGCACTCGGTCTCCTTGCCCGTGTTTACCTTAACGCAGAGGTTTACAGCGGTACTGCAATGTGGAATGAGGCAAAGGCTACCTGCGAGCGTATCTTCGCTCTCGGTTACGATACCGCAAGCAACTACGCCGACATCTTTCGCGGTGACAACGGCCAGAACCCTGACGTCCTCAAGGAAATGCTTTGGGCAGTTGACTACAATGCAGAGCAGACCCAGTCATGGGGCGGTACAACCCTCCTTACTTTCGCCTGCATCTCCGAGACCGATGCTGCCACTTATCACAGCAACGGCGTGAACAACGGTTGGGGCGGAATGCGTACCCCTTATGACTATGTCCAGAAGTACTTCGGTGTTACCGGCCAGGATTACGGCACAGGTGACTACACCATCGAGGACAAACGCGGACAGTTCTTCTATATCGTAGGACGCACGGAGAACATCAGCGACCTGTCCAAGTTCGACCAGGGCTGGGCATGCTACAAGTACAACAATGTTCCTCACGACATGACCGCAGAGGACTTTGCCGCTACTGCAGCAACCAAGGGTTACAGCGATATCGACTATCCTATGATCCGTCTTGGAGAGATTATCCTTATCTACGCCGAGGCCTGCATGCACACCAACAGCGTTGCATCTGCACTTCCTTATCTTAAGAAACTCACCGACCGTGCCGGAGTTGCAGCTCCCACTTCTATTACTCAGGACTTCCTGGTAGCAGAGCGCGCCCGTGAGCTTATGTGGGAAGGCCACCGCAGAACGGACCTTATCCGTTACGGTCTCTTCACTTCTGATTCTTTCCTGTGGCCTTGGAAGGGCGGCACTATGCTTGGCCAGGGCTTCGAGAGCTATAAGACTATTTTTGCCATCCCTCGTTCAGAGCTTTCTTCAAATCCTGAATTGAAGCAGAACCCTGGATATGGTACACAGAAATAATAAGGAGGGAAAACTATGAAAATCAAGAAATACATATTGATGGCCGCAGCGGCAGTGTTCTCATTCGCCGCCTGCCAGAAAGAAATGGAAGAGGTCCGCATCCTGGATCCTTCAGAGGTGGTTCCTCCGGTTCTTCACTCTACTCTTCCTTCAGAGATAATTATTACCAGTGACAATACCGGCGAAAGCCTGACTTTCACCTGGGACAAGGCATACTTTGGCCAGAATACACAGGTTGACTATTCAGTCTTTGCTACCGCCAATGGTAAAAACGTAGAGATTGCCAACAAAATAGTAGGCAAGACTGCTGACGTTATCTCTTATTCCATGAAATACTCAACAGTTAACCAGGCTTTGGTAAAAGCTGTCGAAGCCGGCGGCCTTGGCCTTGAGCCTGATGTTGCTGCAAATGTAGTATTCTCTGTAGCTGCCACAATCGGAACCAACTACCAGTACTTCTATTCCGATGGTATCTCTGTTTCTATCACTCCTTTCGCTGTCAAGGGTAATCCTTGGGCAGATTTCACAGAGGAGAGTACCTGGAGCCTTATTGGCGCAATCGGGAGCGTTGGCATGAACTGGGACGGCGACATCGTTGCCATGACAAACGGTTCACAGCATGTTGTTACAAAGGTTAAGCTCGCTACCGGCGACCAGTTCAAGTTCCGCAAGGACAAAGCTTGGGGAACCAACCGCGGAGCCGCAGGTGACACTGAGCCTTACGTAATGGCAAAGGGTGAGTCTGTCGAGGCTGCTGCAAACGGTAAGAACCTTGCCGTATCCGCAGACGGTATCTACGATGTTCTCTACGACGAGGATACAGAGACCATCACTATCACCGAGGCATGGTTCGCATATCCCGGCTTTGACGAGCAGAGTGCCTGGAGCGTTATCGGCGCTATTGCAAGCGTTGAGATGAACTGGGACAAGGATATCTCCATGACAACAGACGGAACATGGCATGTAGCAGAGGGTGTAACCCTTACCACTTCAGACCAGTTCAAGTTCCGCAAGGACCAGGCCTGGGGCACCAACATCGGTGCTACCGGTGATGATGAGCCTTTCGTTGTAACAATTGGAGAGGAGCTTTCCGGCGTTGCCAACGGCAAGAACCTTGCTGTTCCTGCAGACGGTGTATACGACCTCCTTGTCAACCCTGACGAGAACCTTTATAAAGTTGTCGAGTCTCTCGGCGGACACAGCCCTCTCGTAGGTGAAGGCGGTGACGATGGCGGAGATGATAACGACGACGAAACTTATAAGGGTTGGGGTATCATCGGCGCCTTCAACGACTGGGCAGCAGATGCACCCATGACCCAGGACGGCGACGTATGGACCGGTTACTTCACCAATGTAGAAGACGGTGAATTCAAGCTCCGCAAGGATGCAGACTGGGAGGAGAACTACGGCGGTACAATCGTTACCCTTGGCGAGCCTTTCGAGGCAGTTTCCGGCGGTGACAACCTCAAGACCGCAGCAGGCTTCTTCAAGGTTGTTCTTGACCTTGGCGGTGCAACTCCTACGATTACCGTTTCCGACGGTAACGTATGGTCACTTATCGGTGAGTTCAACGAGTGGGGCGGAGACCTTGACATGAACCTTGTTGACGGCAAGTGGGTAAGCCCTGCTGTCAAGCTTTCAGGTGAGTTCAAGATCCGTCATAACCACGACTGGGAAGAGAATCTCGGTGGTGAAATGGAAGCAATCGGCAAGCCTTTCGCTGCTGTTTCCGGCGGTAGCAATATCAAGATCGAGGAAGAAGGCAATTACATTGTAACTTACGATCCTGAGGCAGCTACCATCACCGTTGACGAGCTTGGATGGGGCCTTGTTGGTACCATCAACGGCTGGGGTGAAACTCCGGATATCATCCTCAAGGAGGACGGTCTCTTCATGGTTGCCAAGAATGTAACCCTTACTGACAGCGACGAGATAAAACTCCGTTACAACCAGGATTGGGAAGTTAACCGTGGCGGACGTTCATCCGTAGGTTATCCCGTCAAGGCTGTTGCCGGCGGCGATAACATCAAGCCCGGCGCAGGCACCTACGATATTTACTATCGTCCTGACTGTGAGGTTATTATGGTTGTTACCGCAGGTACAACTCCCGAGTATTGGGGTGTTGTGGGCACAATCAACAGCTGGAGTGCTCCTGACCATATCCTCTATCAGACTGCAGAAGGTTTGTTGGAGAGCGATGAGATTGAGCTCGTTGCAACCGACGAAATCAAGATCCGTATGAATGAGGAATGGACGGTAGACCGTGGCGGTGCGTTCTCTGCATTCGGCGAGGCCTTTGAGGCTGTTGCCGGCGGCGCTAACATCGCCCTTGGCCGTGACGCCACCATCCAGGTTATTTACGATGCTACTGCAGAGACCATCACCATTAAGGGTAAATACAACGGAGACGCTCCTTCATTCGCAGAGTATATTTACCTTCGTGGTGCCGATACCTCCTGGGGTGACGGCGAGGCTTACGCCCTTCACAGTGGCAAGGCCGGTGACGCTTTCAATGGTAAATACAAAGGTTTTGGCTACCTTAGCGGTGAATTCAAGTTCATGCCCAGCAATACCAGCTGGGATGGCGACTGGGAGTATGTCGGAGAAGGTAAGATTGGTCAGGGAACTGACAACTGCCCTGCTCCTGCTACCGCAGGTTACTATATGATCGATGTTGACCTTAATGAGATGACTTACGGCCTCACCGCCATAACAAGCATCAGCATCATCGGCACTGTAAAAGGTAACTGGGATACAGATGTAGACCTTACTTACAATACAACCAACCGTACATGGGAGGTTAAGGATGTTGCCCTTGACGCAGGAGTTATGAAGTTCCGCGCCAACCATGACTGGGCTGTCAACTGGGGCGGCGCAGTCGATGCCCTTGTCCAGGGTGGTGACAACCTCAATCTGGCCGAGACAGGAACATATGACATCGTCCTCTATGCTCTCTGCGACGGTAAAGCAAAGGTTACGATTACTAAAAAGTAATACCTAAACCTAATTTCGGGTCGGAGCCCTTGACCGGGCTCCGACTTGCTAAATACCATTAGTTATATGAAAAAATTACTACTCCTGGCGATTTCCGCAGTCCTGATGTTCACCGCCTGCGGCGGAGGCAACAACACCGAACCTAACAAGCCGGAAGTTATTCCTGCTATAAGCGTATCAACCACATCCGTAGTCCTTGATGCCACAGGGACATCGGCATCGGTAACCCTCACTTCAAACGTGGCGTGGAGTGCGTCCGTATCTGAAAACTGGCTGAACGTTTCACCGCTAAGCGGCAGCGGAACAACTACCATAACGGTTTCCGCATCGCCAAATACCGGTGTCGCACGTACAGCTACCGTCACGGTCAAGGACACGGACGGCAAACTGTCCAGAAGCTTCAGCGTAACCCAGAAAGAGGCCGGAGCCACACCCGTTGTTCCGACCCCTGACACCTTTGACGGAAACAAGCGCAGCGGCCTTACCTATCAGCTGCTGGTCTACAGTTTCTGCGACAGCGACGGAGACGGAATAGGAGACTTCAACGGCATCAAGTCCAAGCTGGACTACCTGGACGGCCTTGGAGTAACAGCCCTTTGGCTAAGCCCCTCGCATCCTACCTCTTCCTATCACGGATACGATGTTAACGACTACTTCACCCTAAACCCTCTTTATGGCAGCGCCCACACAAGCGCCAGCGCAGAAGAGGATTTCAGGAGCCTTTGCGCAGCTGCCAAGGAGAAGGGTATAGCAATCTACATGGACTACGTACTCAACCATTCCGGAAAGGACAACGACTGGTTCAAGAGCGTCCAGAGCGACCCTGCCGGAAGCGAGTATAAAGACTATTATGTGATTTCTTCAGACCCTGATGCCGATGTCGCAGCGGGCCGTATAGACAATTACGGCGGAGCCTCCGGCCCCGGAATGGGCAGCTGGCACCAGCTGAGCGGTGGCAGCCTTGGATATACGGGCCGCCTGCATTTCAAGCTGGACTGGACGGGAGCAACCAAGTACATTACAGTAACAGAGACTACAGAAGCCGCCCAGACATCCAACGCTTCTGCAAGCAAGTGGCTTTGGATTGGCACCGACGGCCATCTTGAGGGATTGTATGAGACATCGGCTAATATATTTGAGATTACCCTGAATGTAGACACGGACTGGGGCTTCCTTGTACGTACTTCTTCTACCACTTGGGATGGCGGTACAAAATATGGCGGAAAGGCCGGCGCCAGCAAGATTACCTTCGGCCAGCCCTTCGCTCTGGATAATTCTACCGCTTCCAACATTGTCTTTGGCGCTGCAAGCTACTATTTTGCAAGCTTCGATGCCTCTATGCCGGACCTTAACTACGGTAAATACACAGAGGCAAAGGATTCCAAAGCCTTCAAGGCTATTGCAGAATCCGTAGACAAGTGGATAGGCTTCGGTATAAGCGGATTGCGCCTTGACGCCGTTATCTGGATATACCAGACCAACAACGGCAACGCCAATCCTGAGTTCCTGCGCCAGTGGTACGAGCGCTGCAACAGCGCTTATCATGCTGCAGGCAATACAGGAGACTTCTTCATGGTGGGTGAGACCTGGCTTGGCCACGACGTAGAGCGCTCTTATTACAAAGGCATTCCGTCTTGCTTTGAGTTTGAGTATTTCGGCCAGATAACCAATGCCCTCAACAACAAGAACGCAAACCAGTTTGCCAAGAATGTATCGGGCTATATCACCTCACACAAGGCCGTTCGTTCAGACGCCATCACTTCCGTCTTCCTGACCAATCATGACCAGAACCGCGCCGCAGAAGACCTGGGCAAGAGCCTGGCCAAAGAAAAGCAGGCCGCAGCCATGCTGCTTACAGGCGGTGGCAAGCCTTATATCTATCAGGGAGAGGAGCTTGGATACTGGGGTAAGAAGGATGGCGGCGACGAGTACGTGCGCACCCCTCTCAAGTGGACCAAAACGGGAGCCGTTGCCTCCAAGCTTCTTGGTACCAAGGTAGATAATTCAATGCTCAGTTCTTCTATCTCCGTAGAGGCCCAGGCCGAGACTGAATCATCGCTTCTTAATGTGTACAAGGCTTTTGCAAAGGTTCGCAACACTTATCCCGCCCTTGCAAACGGAGAAATGACAGAACACGGAACATACAACAGCGGGAACACTTCTTATCCTACCATCGCCTGCTGGTATATGACTTCCGGCAGCGAGAAGATGCTTGTTGTGCATAATACCGACACGTCAGAGAAGACTCTTGCCTTCACGGATGACCTTAGCAAGGCTGTTGCCCTTCTTGGTACGGCAGCCCGTCGCGGTAACACCCTCACCATCGGCGCAAACAGCTCTGTTGTTTTCAAATTGTAGCATATGATGGAGTGTGGGGGTTCTGAAACCCCACACTCCATCAATAAAAGCTGATCGGCTTAAAAAAAGAATGATGGCTGATTATCAATAAGTTATGTGTTTTAACTCAGCAAAATTTACGGAGTTAAAATAAGCAAGTGCTTGATAATCAATGAATATATAATATTATGAAAAAGATAATAGCAATAGTTGTAGCGGCGGTAGCAGTATTCGCATGTTGCAAAAAACAAGAAATCAAATCACTTCACCCTGAATGGACCTACAACTCCGTAGTCTACGAAGTAAACATCCGCCAATTCTCCCCCGAAGGAACATTCAAAGGCGTAGAAGCACAACTACCCCGCCTCAAGGACCTTGGCGTAGACGTACTCTGGCTAATGCCAATGTATGAAATAGGAACCCAGGAACGCAAAGGCAGCCTGGGCTCATACTACGCAATATCAAACTACAAGAAAGTAAACCCCGAATTCGGAACCATGGAAGACTTCCAGAGCCTTCTTGACGCCGCCCATGCACAAGGCTTCAAAGTCATCCTTGACTGGGTCGCCAACCAAACCGCCCCTGACAACGTCTGGATGACAGAAAAGCCGGCCGACTTCTACGAGCGCGACTCCCTTGGCAATGCCATCTGGGAATACGACTGGACCGACACCCGCTCCCTCAACTATGAAAACGAAGAAGTATGGTGGGCCCAGGACGATGCCATGCGCTTCTGGCTGGAAAAAGGCGTAGACGGCTTCCGCTGCGACGCCGCCGGTGAAGTCCCCGCAGACTTCTGGTACGGAATCCTTCCCAAAATGAACGCCGACTACCCGGAAATCTACCTCCTTGCAGAGGCAGAACGCGAAAACCTTGCAGACCCCACCGTAACATTTGACGCAAACTACGCCTGGGAACTCCATCACCTGCTTAACAGCCTGGCCCGCGGCAGCAAAACCGTGAAAGACCTGCAAGACTACGTAGCCCGTGACGCCAGCCGCTTCCCCAAGGAAGCATACCGCCTCACCTTCACATCCAACCACGACGAAAACTCCTGGTCCGGCACTGAATTCGAGCGCGAAGGCGCTGCCGCCAATGCCTGTGCGGTACTTTGTTTCACCCTCCCCGGCAGCCAGCCACTCATTTACACCGGCCAGGAAATAGGCCTGGACCGCCGTCTGGCCTTCTTTGAGAAAGACCCTATTACAGATTGGTCCGCCAATGAATACACCACCTTCTGGAAAACCCTGGTAGACCTCAAGCACAACAATCCCGCCCTTGCCGCAGGCGAGCGCGGCGGAGACATCGTCTGGGACGATGCCCCTGAAGGCCTTGTAGCCTTCCACCGTGAAGTCGACGGTAACAAAGTCATCGTCATGGCCAACTTCGGTACTGTATCTGCAAACGAAGATTCTTCTGTCATTTCGAGCTCTTCTTCTGTCATTTCGAGCTCTTCTTCTGTCATTTCGAGCGAAGTCGAGAAATCTCCATCCAACGACAACCGCCCCGCCGGCGATGTCGTAGCAGAACCCTTCCTGAACCTGAAAGCCGCTCCCGTTACTACAACTGTAGCCCTGGACGGCGAATATAAAGACGTATTCAAGAACACCACAGTAAGCGGAGACCTTACGGTAACCCTTGCACCCGGAGAATATATCGTACTAACTAAATAATTGATTATGAAACGTTTGCTCCTTTTAGCAGCGGCTGCCATATTTGCAGCCTCCTGCGGCAGTTCAGTAGTTTTTGACCCTGAGTCGGTGCAGGACGCTCCGGAAGGAGCAATCGTCCATATGGAACCTCCATGCTGGTGGACAGGCATGAAAACCGGCCTCCAGTTACTGGTGAACGGCCCGGAAATATCGGCATATAATAAAGTAAGCTTTGAAGGACTGGCCGGCGTCAGCGTAGACAAAGTGACATCGGCCGACAGCCCCAACTATCTGTTCGTGGACGTAAAAATCGGTCCGTCGGCAAAGGAAGGACAAGGCTGGCTGGTGTTTGAAAACGCCGTCGGAGACAAGTTCAAATATCCTTATAGCGTCGGCAAAAAGTCCGGGGAGCAGAAAGAAAGTTTCACTACGGCCGATATGATCTATCTTATTTTCCCTGACCGCTTTGCCAATGGCGATCCGTCCAATGACGACATGCCCGGAATGCAGGAAAAGGCAGACCGCAACGTGAACCTGGGCCGCCACGGAGGCGACATAAAGGGCATAATCGACCATCTGGACTATGTGGCCGGCTTGGGTGCGACTGCTATTTGGTGCACTCCGATGTTGGTGGACGATCAGGACCGTGAGTCTTACCACGGCTACGCCTGCGGAGACTATTATAAGATAGACCCCCGTATGGGCAGCAACGCCCTTTACAAAGAGTTCGTGGACAAGGCCCATGAAAAGGGGCTGAAGGTTATCATGGATATCGTCACAAATCATTGTGGCACTGATCATTGGTGGATGAAAGACCTTCCCTTCAAGGATTGGATTCACGTTTTCCCGGAATTCACGGGCTCCAATATTGCCTTCTCTACCAACATGGATCCCAATGCATCTAAGTACGACCTTAACCTTCAGGAAAGCGGATGGTTCGTGCCCAGCATGCCGGATATGAATCTTGACAACCCCTTCATGCTCAGGTACTTCCAGCAGTGGGCCGCCTGGTGGATAGAGTACGCCGGCCTGGACGGACTGCGCGTAGACACCTATCCTTACAACGAGAAAGAGCCTATGAGCCGCTGGTGTGCCTCCGTTACCGCGGAGTACCCCTGGATAAACATAGTGGGCGAGTGCTGGACGATGTCTTATCCCCAGCTGGCTTACTGGCAGGCCGGTGCCGCCAATGTTGACGGCTTTGACAGCCATTTGCCTTCCATTATGGATTTCCCTCTGTGTGAGGCACTTACCGCTGCAATTAACGAAGGCGGCGACAACCCCGGATGGGGTCGCGGAATGACCCGTATTTACGACTGCCTGAGCCATGATTTTGTCTATGCGGATTTAAGTCACATGATGACTTTCTTTGCTAATCATGACCACGGCCGCATGGGCGATACCTTCAACCATGACCCTGCAAAGATGAAGATTGCCCTGGCTCTTCTTGCCACCATCCGCGGAATTCCCCAGCTTTATAACGGCGACGAGATGATGTTCTCCCATGTCCCCGGAGATGACTGGAGCGATGGTGCCAAGCGCATTGACTTCCCCGGTGGCTGGGTGGGCGATGCTTACGATTTGTTTACTCCCGAAGGCCGCGCCGCAGCATCGGCCCGTGATGCCGGAAAGGCTTGGCCTTCAGCTGCTTACACCAATGCAGAGGAGCTTTATAACTATACTTCCAAACTCTTTAACTGGCGCAAAGGCAAGACTGTTCTCCACGACGGCAAGACCATGCACTTCCTTGGCAGGGACAACACCTATGCCTTCTTCCGTTACAATGACGCTGATGCTGTCTTTGTTTACGTTAACAATTCCGATTCAGAGAAGACAGTTCCTTGGGAGCATTATTCAGAGATAGCACCCGCTTCTGTCCAGGCCCGCAACGTAATCACCGGCACTCCCGTCACCCTGGACGCCAACCTTTCCCTCCCCGCCAACTCCGTCCTCATCGCCGAATTCGCACGGTAGAATTTAATATAGAATTATTTGCGTATTCGGAAAAAGTGATTACCTTTGCAGAAGTGATTCTACGGATTCGCTGCATACTGGGCTGATGATTTTTTCATCAGCCTTCAGTTTTATATAATCGCCTCAAACTCTTTCCATCAAAAATAAGTATACTTGTTATCGCGTATCCATTCTTGATGTAACCCCTTATCGTACGTAACATATAACCATCAGTTAGATTGCAATGGCGGATTATGATACAGTCGGATTGCGCTAATCCGCCATGCAGCATATTACGAAATGCATTCTTAGGCTGTGTCGTAGTATATGATTCATATTCCACGAAAACTCCATCTACAAGGAGATCCGGACATTTCCGATAATATCGTGTCTCTATAAGTTCGCCAAATACCTCTTGATAAATAGGATCCTTATAGTGAACGGCACGAAGTATTTTTACTTCATGTCCGTTTTTAGCCAGGTATTCTGCTATGGCTAATATATCATAATAATCCGATCCCGATGTCTCCAGGCCCAACATCATCCAAATCTTACCACCAATCGGATAGTCTTTGTACAGTACAAACAAATCACACTCTTCCATGCGACCAAAACAACTAATAAACTGATTGTGAAGGGAGCTGTTTCCAAGAGAAGGAAGACGTTGACGCTCCTGATTTCATTATCGGCCGATTCCACGACCAAAGCCATCATTCGGAACAAATATAGTTAATACTGAGCAGAGGAGCAAATAAAATAGCGAGGAAATATTCGCAAATATTTCCTCGCTGTCTTAGTAAATGATTAATAATCAAAAATATATAAGGTTATTGAGGTTTTTTCCACATAAGGTAATTATAGATAATCTATTA
>OMVB01000018.1 GCA_900314395.1 uncultured Prevotellaceae bacterium
AACAGCCGCTTACGATACCATAGAACCGTCTCGTCGCTGATGCCAAGCATTTTCAAGATAACGCTGCACGTAGCGGGTAAAATAGGAGGCTGATGAGGGGATTGTTTTTGACCCACCTGCTCAAAAATTGCCGCAAAAGTTTAACAGGTGGGCTAAATTCCATCCTACTTGCCACGCAATGGTGACAAGAACAGCGAGTATGAAAAGAATCGGGGAAAGGGAGAGAGGGGGCAAGGGGCAATAGGAAGAGTCGGTGTTGTGCGGTGGCATTGTGCAGGGAGCGGTGCTCAGCATGACGGCGTGTGTTTGACAACCGTTACGAACGGCCGAAGGACGTCCGTAAAAGGGCGGAGTTAGCCGTCAAGCGACCGGTGTGGCACCGACCGCTTCCGTCGTCCCGGTCCCCTCTTTCCCTTTCCCCGGGACGGCACTATCTCCTTCGAGGGAACTTGTAGAAAAAGCATTGAAGACTTGCACATTCCTTGTTTTTGAAGGGGGTATGTGCATTTCCCCGGGCCTATACTTGCAAGTAGACACCCCAAAAATAGGGAATGTGCAAATAGGTAGGCGATTTTTTGCAGGATGCACGTCTCGCAAAGATGCGAAAAGCCCAAAAAGGTCATTCTGAGTCTTACTTCCAAGTACCGAAAATGTCACCGTCGGCCTGATGACGATGTATCTTCTGCAAAAGTACAACAACAAATCCGCATCCCTGTTTCCAAGAATGCGGATAATTCTTCCATTTTTTCTGAAGGCCGCCGTAATCTCCGGTAATTGTGCTATAAACCTCACGGGCCAGCATCGTCGCCCCTTCCGCATTGGGGTGGACGGCATCGGCGTACCGTATCTTAACACGATAGCATCGATGAAGGCCGGCAAAGAGGCGGCCTCAACCGTGATGCCACTGCTTTCCGCCGCCCTCTACCTTGGCCAGTTCCCTTCTCCAAGCCTGGCTTACCCGCAAAAAACAGGTGGTAGAATAATATCATTTTTGAATTCTGCGAGTTTTTCTGTACCTTCGCAATATGAAGGTACTGTTCGTGTGCCATGGCAATATCTGCAGGAGCGCCATGGCAGAATACATCCTCAAGGCCTTGGTAAAGGCAAAGGGGCTGGAAGAGTTGTTTTACGTTGAGTCTGCGGCCGTTTCTACTGAAGAAATCGGCAATCCCATCTATCCCCCGGCAAAAAGATGCCTCACGCAACATGGGGTGTGGTTCGACCCCGGGAAACGGGCCCGCCAAGTGACGCCATCGGACTATGACCGCTTTGACAGAATCATCTGCATGGACGCCTCCAACCTAAGGCTTATAAAAAGAATCATTCCGGCCGATCCGGAGGGGAAGATTCACCTTATGATGTCGTACACCGGCAGCGGCCGCGATGTAGCGGACCCTTGGTACACCGGTGACTTTGAAACCACCTTCCAAGACCTTCTGGAAGGCTGCCAGGCTATGCTTTCAACCGCTACAATTATAAGAAGACACTAATATGAACCACATTTCAAGGATACTTCTTGCAGCGGCGCTTTTGGATAACAAGTTAGAATACACGGCACCATCGGCCCAAAAGCTGGATATTGCATCTGAGGGCATGATTTGCGTAAGCGGGGATCTTCCCGGTTACGGCGATGCCATTGAGATTTAGGAGGGCGCTTATGCAAAGACTTAAACTGCTTATAGCCAGCATTTTACTTTTAACGATGCCCGCCAGCTTAGGCTTGTGGACGGCCGATGCCAGTTATCAGATTTTCATCAACATTTCATATGGAGACAAGAAGATCACCCTTGACGTTAATCAGGGCGATACAATTAACTCCGTAAAGGCCAAGATTCAGGACAAGGAAGGAATTTCACCGGATTTGATAATCTTGTACTACGCAGGCACCCTGTTGGAAGACGGCCGCACCCTTGGAGACTACAATATCCAGAAAGAAGCCAACATCCGAATGTACGTAACCAGCAAGTCCGTCAAAGCATATTCTTTCGACGGAAGGTACTGGGCCTCATATTATTACAGCTACAATGCCGCCAAACTTCAGGACGGCGCAATGGCCTTCACAATGAAGAGCGACAGGGCACTTTATTGCATCGGCGACGGCAGCATCATCCCTGCAAAATGCCCTTGTATAATTATTGCCGATGCCTCCGCCGTACATAAAGACACTATGGGAGAGAAGATAATTGTCGTTTCCCATTGTTTTGACGGCACAGAAATTATCCCGACTCCGGAGGCCGGAAACATCCTTCAGGGCCGGCCAGGAGCCACAAACGTTTCCTCTTTGGGGCTGGAAGCAGGACAGAATGTATATGTACTTGGTGCCGTAGGAGGAGTGCTGGGCTTTTACCGATTCAGCGAAAGCATAATTCCCGCAAACAAAGTTTTTTATGTGGAATAGGACCGGTTTCATAGTGTTTTTGCTTTTAGTGCTCTGCGCCTGCCAGAAGACCGGTCAGGAGCCGATGTCCCGCTTTGCAACCTTTACCGTAGATGCCGTTAAGGACGATGCTACCAAGGCTTTGTCCCTGGACGGAAACACCTTGAACGCTTATTGGAAGAGTACGGAAAACGTGCTGGTTTACAATACTGCAGGAGAACTCATCGGCACACTGAATGTAGCGCCGGAGGCCGGAGAAAGACCATCATCGGCTACGCTATCGGGGACTTTGGATGTATCGGGATTAAGCGTTGGGGACAATCTTTCACTGCGCCTGCCACGGGCCGCCCGGGATTATTCCGGACAAAAGGGAGTGCTTACAGGTTCCGGTTCCATAGAGGAACTTTATGACTATGCATCGTCCTCCGTATCAATTGCCAGCATCGGCGAAAACAGCGTCCAACCAACATCCGGGGCACATTTTACCAATGAACAAAGTATATACCGGTTTGGTTTTTATGCCGATGCCACCCCGCTTGGCGTCAAACTTTTCGCAGTTGGTGCCGCCAGCGGACGGATAGTCAAAAAAATCGAGGACGGTACTTCTGAATATGGCACCCTCAAAATCATCCCGGACTCCCCTGCAACAGAGCTTATTTATACTTCCATCCGTAACGAATCTGTTGCCCCGGAGTCAAGCGGAGATACATATTATTTCACTGTAGTAGGCAGCGACGGGAGCACCTATCTTGCCACAAAAGCCATTCCCGGTTCTGTGCTGGACCGCCACGGCCGCTTCATTAGCGCCAAAACCATCCCTGCTACAAAAGTCACGCTTTCCCAGTATACAACTGAAACTGCCGTAGTTTTTTAATTTAGTACTATGAAAAAGACCGTTATTTTTGTTGTTCTCTCGTTGATGTGCGCATACGCCGCTGCACAGGAACTGCCAAGCTATGACTGGGCAAATTTTGGGAGGTATGCCGCTGCAAATGAGGCCTTGGCCGGCAAACAGCCATTGGCTGTAATAATGGGAGATTCCATTACAGACGGATGGTTCAGTGCCGATTCTGCCTTTTTCCAGAATAACAACATCGCCGGCCGCGGAATAAGCGGCCAGGTAACCAATCAGATGCTGGTTCGCTTCCGCCGCGATGTCATAGACCTCCATCCTGAATACGTGATAATAATCGCCGGCATTAACGACATAGCCCGCAATCAGGGGTACATTTCACAGGAAAACATCATGGGGAATTTCCAGTCCATGTGCCAGCTGGCATCGGCCAACGGCATCATTCCCATCCTTGCGACACTGATTCCGGCCGACAAGGTTGTATGGCGCCCGGCTATCACCGACACCCACGAGCAGGTAGCTGCGCTGAATGAAAAAATACGCGCCTACGCCAGCGCTAACGGCTACAAGATTATAGACTTGGAGGTCCTTTTGGCCGATGAAAACGGCGCCCCCAGAAGCGACCTCTCCAAAGACTCCATCCACCCCAACCTCGCCGGGTACAAAGTCATGGAAGAAGCAGTGCTTGCAGTTCTGCAAAGTGGTCGATGACGTGGTGGCATAACAAGCTCTACTTCAATAGTTTAATGATTTCCTCACGCGTAGCGGCGCCAGCCGGAAGGATGGAAGAAATATGCTCTACAAGCACTTCCAAAGATTCCTCCGGGGTATGGTCAGTGTGCAAAGGGTCTCCGCCATGCGCAAACGGGAATCCCGGGAAGGCAGCGAACTGGGCATCGCCCTTAAAAAGGTCTTCCGGACGGCAGAAAGAAGCAATTTGCCAGCCCTCGTACTTAAGCATCGGACCACGGTAAAGGCGGATGATATCTCCCGTCACCACCCGGCACTGGTATTGCAACCGCGATATGGCGGCATCGGCAGCGCTTTTCTTAACCCCAAGCAGCCCACGGACCTCTTTTATGCCGATGCTGCCGTGTTCTGCCAGATAATCCATTATAAGCTGCCCGCCGGCATCGGGCTGGAGTCGCGCCCGCCTTACGTTCATAAGCTCCTTATACCACTCAAGCGTGGCAAAAGCAGCCTTCCCTCCGGAAAGGAACTTTCCGTAAGCAATGCCTCCGTCATGGACGCAGTCTATTTTCCAGTCCCACGGGCCAAGAACACCGTCTTCATCGTCGAACCAACAGCCAGGCTTGGTCATTTCCCGAATTGAATACCCGGGTATGCGGCTGGCAAAGAAGGGAACGATTCCCAACTCGTGCACCGCACGCACCATAGTCTCAGGGCTAGATATCTGGATGTCTGTCATTGACTTAAGTCTATACCAGAGACAGCGCTACGTCCATCATCTTGGTAAAGGTGGTCTGACGCTCCTCTGCCGTAGTTTCTTCTCCGGTAAGGATATGGTCCGATATGGTAAAGAGGGCCATAGCCTTGTTGCCGGAGCGGGCAGCATTCATATAGAGAGCGGCAGCCTCCATTTCAACGGCCAGCACGCCCATCTTCATCCATTTGTCCGCCTGCGGATGATCTGAATAGAAAATATCGGCCGACATTACATTGCCAACCATGTAACGGTAGCCAAGCTCTTCGCAGGTATCCACGCATTTCTTAAGCAGGCCATAATCCGCTATCGGCGCAAAAGTACCGGGAAGCTCATATTGGGCGGCGTAGTTGGAATCTGTGCATGCACCCATGGCCAGGACAAGGTCTCCAATCTTCAAATCCTTGTGGTACGCACCGGCAGAGCCGATTCTGACGATAGTCTTGACTCCGTAGAAGTTGTAAAGTTCATAAGTATATATGGCGATTGACGGGATGCCCATGCCGTGCCCCATTACGCTTACCGGCTTGCCTTTATAGGTACCGGTATAACCGAACATATTGCGTACGGTATTGAAAAGTACCGGGTTTTCCAAATACTTCTCTGCCATGAACTTAGCGCGCAGGGGGTCTCCTGCCATTATAACTATTGGGGCGATTTCGCCGTATTTTGCTCCGATGTGGGGTGTAGGTGTCTTGCTCATATGTGATTATTTTAAAGAATGCAAATGTACGAATTTTTACAAAATTTTTGTTAGATTTGCGGTATGGACAAAAGATTCGTAAAATTTTATCAACCATAAAAACCCAAGTATTATGAAAAAGTATTTTGCAGAATGCATCGGAACCTTCGTTCTCACATTCTTTGGTTGCGGAACAGCAATGTTCCTGGGTTGCGGTGACGCTGCCGGCGTAGTCGGCACAGCCATCGCATTCGGTCTTACCGTTATCGCCATGGCTTACACCATCGGCGGAATCAGCGGTTGCCACATCAACCCCGCTATCACCCTTGGTGTAGCCCTCTCCGGCAGAATGAGCTGGAAGGACGCATGCGGCTACTGGTGCGGCCAGCTCCTTGGCGGTATCGTTGCCGGTGCCCTTCTCTTCCTTCTGGCCAGCCAGGTAGTTGCCGCCCCGGATCTTACCGGCGGTCTCGGTACCAATGGCGTAGCTAATGCAGGCGGTGTTGGCGGCGCATTCCTTGTAGAGGTTATCGCTACCTTCATCTTCGTTCTTGTTGTTCTTGGCGTAACCGATTCCAAGCTTGGTGACGGCAAACGCGCAGGTATCGTTATCGGTCTTACCCTGATTCTTGTTCACCTGATGTGCATCAACCTTACAGGTACTTCCGTTAACCCTGCACGCTCTATCGGCCCGGCACTCTTCGCCGGCGGCAAGGCTCTTGCAGATGTTTGGGTATTCATCCTTGCTCCCCTCGTTGGTGCAGGCCTGAGCGCCCTTGTTTGGAAAGGACTTGCTTGCGAGAAAAAGTAAATGCCTGACCAATTGAAAGCAATTATTATAGGAGCTACTTCCGGCATCGGCCGTGAAGTAGCTCTTCAATTACTCCGGCAGGGCTGGCAGCTGGGAATCGCCGGCAGGCGTACCCCGGAGCTGGAAGCAATCCGGGAGCAGTTCGGCCCGGAACAGGTGAAAATCGCCACGATTGATGTAACAAGCGACTCGGCGGCATCGGCCCTGGATGCGCTGCTTCAGGAGACAGGGGCTCCGGACTGGTTCCTGCATGTGTCCGGGGTTGGCTACCAGAGCGGCCCGCTGGACGAGGAAAAAGAACTCCGCACCGTTATGACCAACGCCGTTGGCCCCGTACGCATCATCAGCCATTTCCTTAATTATGTAAAGGATAATGCCTCTGTTTACAGGGAGGCCGGCAAAAAAGTCCGCATCGGTATTGTATCTTCAATAGCGGGGACGGCCGGTCTTGGCGCAGCGCCGGCATATTCCGCTACCAAGCGGATGCAGAGCCACTATATCTCTGCCCTGGCGCAGTTTGTCAGGATGGAAGGGCTGCCGGTACGCTTTACAGACATCCGGCCTGGTTTTGTTGCTACGGCGCTGCTGTCATCGGAGAAAAAATACCCCATGCTTATTAAGCCGGAAAAGGCCGCCGGATACGTTGTACGCGGGCTCCGGCGCGGCCGCAGGGTTGTCACCTTCGACTGGCGCTACCGCGTTCTTGTCTTCTTCTGGCGCCTTATTCCCCGCCCCATTTGGGAACGTCTCACTTGGGTAAATAACTGAGTCTCATGAAGTCTGCCTATTTAAATTGCGGAAAAGAGAGCCGGCTGTTCTGCGAAGGGACGCCTGAGGTTCTGCTGGTGGAGCCCATAGACAGGAATGACCTGGACTTCATTGACAGGGAGGTGGATTATCTGCAGGCTCAAGCTTCACGGTCCTTTGCCCTTGCCACCTTCCTTATAGAGGACTGGAACAACGAGCTGACGCCCTGGAAGGCCGATGCCGTCTTTGGCAAGGAGCCTTTTGGCGATGGTGCCCTGGGGACGCTGGCTTTTATCAAAGAGCGGTTGATACCTTCTGCCAGGCTGGACGTACCTGTCATTCTTGGCGGATATTCCCTTGCCGCGCTCTTCGCGCTCTGGGCCGGTTATGCCGATGATTCTTTTGCCGGCATCGCTGCTGCATCACCATCGGTCTGGTATCCCGGTTGGATGGATTTTGCCCGTAGCCATCGGCCAAAGGCAGAAAGGATATATCTAAGTCTTGGAGATGCAGAGGAAAAGACCCGCAACCGGGTGATGGCTACCGTGGGCGACTGCATCCGCCAGCAGGCGGCCCTTCTGGAGGCCCAAGGCGTGCCCCACACCCTCCAGTGGAACCCCGGCAACCACTTCAAGGACGCCGACCTCCGCACCGCCAGGGCCTTCCTCTGGACTTTAGACTGTTGCCCTACAGGGAACAACTGCTGAATATCAAGCATTTACGCATTTTAACTTCGACGATTTTGCCAAGTTAAAATGCGTAACTCATTGATAATCAATCGCGGGAATATCTATCGTAGTTTTGCGAACTGGTCCAGATATCGGTTGGCGGCGGCAAGTTCAGACATATCGCGCTTTAAGTAAGCATCGCAATATATCTCACGGAAACGGCAAAGTTCTTTCCACATTGAGCTTCGTGCAGACAAGGCTGAGTTTTGCCCGAGTTATACTGTGATTAAGAATCTGCATAAAACAACATTTTTACAAAAATAAATATTTTCATTCAAAATTCACTAACTTTGTGCAGAATACCTGCTGGAGAATTATTTAAAATAAAGATAAAATTATGGCACTGGAACAACAGATTCAGGAAGACATCAAGGCCGCAATGAAGGCTAAGGATGTTGTAGCGCTTAACGCAACGCGCGCTGTAAAAGGTGAGATTCTTCTTTTCAAAACCGCCGAGGGCGGAAGCAAGGAAGTAACTGATGGTGACATACTTAAGATGATCCAGAAGCTGGTTAAGCAGCGTAAGGAAGCGGCAGAGCAGTTTGTCGCCGCAGGCCGTCAGGAACTGGCAGACAATGAACTTGCAGAAGCCGCCGTCATGGAGAAGTACCTTCCAAAGCAGCTTTCCGTAGAAGAAGTCAAGGCCAAGGTTCAGGAAATCATCGCCCAGACCGGCGCCACCTCAATCAAAGACATGGGCAAGGTAATGGGCGCCGCCAACAAGGCCCTCGCCGGTCTCTCCGACGGCCGCACCATCTCCACCATCGTCAAAGAACTGCTTTCATAGAAAAATGAAGATTAGGGATGCGGTTCCGGGGGATGCGGGGTTTCTGGCCAAGTGTATAATGGCCGGAATGCATTTTTATGATTTTGAGGCCGATGTCCCGGAGCAGGCCGATATTTTCGGTCGCCTGACGGAATGCGAGCAGCGGGAAGACCTGCTGTATTCTTACAGGTACACTCGCGTGGCAGAGGTAGACGGAACACTGGCAGGAGCCCTGATTTCATACCCCGGGGAAATCTATAAAGACCTGAGACACAAGACTTTCAGCGAGCTTTGGCCGGACCTTTCAGATATGGACGCTGCCTCGGAAATGGAAACCGGCCCCGGAGAATACTATCTGGATTCCCTGGCAGTAGACTCCCGTTTCCGCCACATGGGAATTGGCCGGACGCTGCTGAAAGACGGGATTCAAAAGGGCATCGGACTGGGCTATTCAAAAATAACTTTGCTGGCAGATTCTGAAATGCCGTACCTGATCAAGCTGTACCGTTCTGTAGGCTTCGAGCCGGACGGTCATCGGCAGGTATTTGGGGTAGATTTCCAAAGAATGCTCTACACCGCTTCAGCAGATGAAATCAGTGCAGGACGCATTGCCAGGATTCAAAAGATGGAAAAACTGTACGATGCAGTATTGAAAGGAGATCAAGGTGGCATCGGCCTGTTGAAGAGGTATATGGATTCCGGTCTTTGGCAAAAGGACTATGAGGCCGATGAGGCGGGTCTTCTGCCCACAGACCTGAAGCGCGGTGTCCTCTCCCAGGACGGTCTCTGGAACCTTCTGGAGGACTTGGATCTACATCAGTAAATAGAGTGCTTCTATTGATTATCAACGAGTTACGCATTTTAAATATTTACCGCGTAACTCCTCCTGGGCGACGGCAGAAAAACCGAGGGCTTTTTCTAAATAAGCAGAGAGCGAACCGTATTGTGCGTCAATAAGGTCCAGGGCGGCTTCAAAATTCTCTACACTTACTCCCACCATTGCGCGGATAAAAGAGAGTTCCGCCTCTCCCCCGCCCATTTCTTTCACTTTTGCCGATACGGCCTCAATTGCAGGGGCGTAAGACGCATTGGAAAGGCCAAAGTCCTCAACAATGGTTTTACGGTCTGCGCCAAGAGCAGCCAGCAGGAAAGCCGTACCCCATCCGGCGCGGTCCTTCCCCTGGGAACAATGCCACAGGGCGCCGCCATCGGCCTTTAAAACACCTTCCAAAAAAGCACCGTAATACCGCTGGGAAAGGGAATCCATCACAATAGCCGGATACAGTTTCTTGGCCATGCCCTGCGCCTGCGGCTGGAATGCGTATTTTGCCAAAATCTCCAAAAAATCGGCGGACTTAACCTTGGAAGAATCGGTTCTGCCGGAAGAAAAGCCATCGATAAAAGCTTGCGGAAGCGTAGAAAGTGAGGTGTAACGAACTCCTTCAATTACGCGGTCCGGTTCCCCGGCAGCTTCGGCCTCAAACCTGAAGTCAAAGACATCGGTAAGGGAAAACCGGTCTTTGAGCAAAGCGACATCGGCATCGGTAGCCTTGGAAAGGTTTCCGGAGCGGATGAGTTTTCCAGGAACGATGGTCCTCCCGTCCTGCATCACAAGTCCGCCTAAATCCCTGGCGTTCTCTATGCCTTCAAAGGAGACCGTCCTGTCTTTGGGAGTATGAGTGCAAGAAGCCAGCATCGACATAATCAACAAAATAAAGCCTGTACGTTTCATCATTTATTCATTCCTAAGCAATTACGAACCAATTTGATAACACCATCGGAGGGAGCTTTCAGCCCGTTATTCAGTTTACCGATGACAAAGAGCAGTTTAAGGGCAAAGTATGGATAGAGGGCCTGTTCCTTTTGCTTGATCTCATCGTCTTCCGTAATGACATAATATGCCTTTGCAAAGAGTTTCCAATGCTGTTTGAGGATGGCAGGGGTAAGGTGGAAGATATTGTCGGCACGGGCCTCATTCATAAAATTGGAAGCATAGAAAAGCATGCACAGATCCCACTCCGGAACGCCATAAGCGAAGTCGCCTACGTCTATCCACAGATTCCGGCGTCCGTCGGTTATAATATTGCCGATGTGCAAATCCCCGTGAAGGCAAGTGGTTGCATCCGGAAGGCTGTCCAAAACCTCAAGGGCGCGGGCTCTTACATCTTCCGGAAGGTCCTGATAGTTAAGTATTTGCCAACGAACCAGCTCCTTCATTGAGGGGAGCTTGGAAGTATCGGCCTGCGTAGAATGGAGTTCTTTGGCCAACTTTGCAAAAAGCGCAGAAAGCGGTTCCAGCTGCTCCGGCTCCTGGGAAATGATTCTTGTAAAGGAGCGCTTGCCGGGTATCAGCTCGTACTCCGCACCGTATCTTGTACCATCGGTAATAAGCCGGATGGGCTTTGGCGTAGGTAGTCCCAATCCATAAACAACCTCATTCACAAGGAATTCGCGCTTTGCAGTGTCTGCCGCCACTCCGGGGGTAAAAAGTTTAGCGAGCGTTTTACCTTCTTTGTGGTTGTATGTCAGGGCTGTGCCACCCTCTCCCGTCTGGAAATAATTGTCAAGGTCGATTTTGGTGTACATGGCAAATAAAAGCTGGTTCAAGCAAAGATATGTATTTTTTCGTTTTCCGCGAAAAAATTTATG
>OMVB01000050.1 GCA_900314395.1 uncultured Prevotellaceae bacterium
CGACGACCATGCCTTGCTGCGGCATGGCATTAAGTGCGTACTCAATTTCGAGGACGATCTCGAGGTCATCGGCGAGGCCGAGGATGGCCAGGAGACGCTGGTGCGCACGACGATGCTGAAGCCGGACGTGCTGCTGCTGGATCTCAATATGCCGGGGATGAGCGGCTTGGAGGTGGCGCGCGAGCTCAAGGCACAGCACAGCCTCACGAAAATCATCGCGCTGACCATCCACGACAGCGATAACTATGTGCTGGAGATGCTCTGCAACGGCGCGCTGGGCTACCTGCTCAAGGATGTGGAGCCCGCGACGCTCGTGCGGGCCATCCATGTAGTCAATGAGGGCCAGCCGTTCATCTATCCGACGCTGGCGGAGCACCTTTTTGGCAGCATGCATCCGCAGGGTGACCTGGAATCGAAGGCGCGGGAGATGCTGCATGATTCCCGTGGCGCACGCCTGACGTCCCGCGAGATGGATGTGGTCAGCTGCGTGGCCAAGGGCTACAACAACGCCGACATCGGCCAGGCGCTCGGCGTGAGCGAGAAGACGGTCAAGAACCACATGACGAGTATCTTCCATAAGTTCGGCGTCAACGACCGCACGCAGGCGCTTATCTACGTGCTCAAGCACAACATCATCACCCTCGACTGAGTGTGCAGGAATACGGAGCGACGTTTCGCATGGCGCGAAATATCGCTCTTTTGTTTTGCCGCGTTTCGCGGTATAATGGTAGCATCGTAATAAATGAATCAGATTCGTAAATGATAACAATTCACGCAAGGATGTGTCAGCGATGGGCTATCCGATAATCCTGCAGCTGCAGGGCGTGCCCTGCAGCGTCGTGGGCGGCGGTGCCGTGGCGGCGCGCAAGGTGAAGCGGCTGCTCACGAGCAGGGCTCAGGTGACGGTCATCGCGCCTGAGCTCACGCCGGTACTGCAGGAAATGGCGACAGCGGGGAAAATCTCCTGGCGTCAGCAGACTTACGTGCCAGGGTGCCTGCGGGGCGCGCGGCTCGTGTTCTGTACGACGGCGGAGCCTGCGGTCAACCGCGAGGCAGCGGCCGAGGCGCGGGCGCAGGGCGCGCTGGTCAACGATGCGACCTCGCCGCAGGGTTCGGATTTCCATGTACCCGCGAGCCTCCAGCGCGGTGAGCTGTTACTGACGGTTTCTACGGGCGGCGGCAGTCCCGAGCTCGCGCGACAGATTCGCCGCGAGCTGGAGACGGCCTATCCCGAGGCTTTCGGCGCGTGGCTGGAGCGCCTCGTGGCCCTGCGGCAGAAGCTGCAGCATGAGCTTTCGGGGCCGCAGCAGCGGCAGGCCTTCTGGCGGCAGGCATTATCCGGAGCAATTTTGGATTTCGTGAGACAAGGTCAGCTTGACCGGGCGGAGGATGAGTTACGTCATGCAATTACTGATTTTGGGACTGAATCATAAGACGGCCCCCGTGGAGGTACGTGAGCGCTTCTCGATACCGAAGCAGTCCGTCCGGCAGGGCCTCGCGAACCTCAACGACTACGAGGGCATCAACGAGGCGGTCGTGCTCTCGACTTGCAACCGCAGCGAGATGTACGCCGTCGTGGATGACGCGAAGGAAGACCTGCCCACGCTGAAGCAGTTCCTCTTTGACCTTACGGGCAACGATGAGGATATCGACGAATACCTGTATCACTTCGTGGATGAGGAGTGTATCCGCCATCTCTTCAACGTGGCCTCCAGCCTCGATTCGCTCGTGCTTGGCGAGGGACAGATTCTCTCGCAGGTAAAAGAGGCCTACGCCATGGCGCGCGAGGCGGGCACGACGAGCACCGTGCTCAACACGCTTTTCCACCGGGCTATTGCCACGGGCAAGCGCGTGCGCACGGAGACGCGCATCCAGTACAACTCCGTGTCGGTCAGCTACGCGGCCGTGGAGCTCGCCGAGCAGGAACTGCACGGTCTTAAGGGGCGCAACGTGCTGATCTTCGGTGCGGGCAAGATGGCCGAGCTCACGCTGCAGCACCTGCGCAGCCATGGCGTGGACAAGGTGCTGGTGGCCAATCGCCATCTCGAACGGGCGCAGGAGCTGGCGGCGCGCTTCGAGGGCGAGGCCATTCCCTTCGAGGGGGCGCTGAAGCGGGCTGTGGATGTCGATGTCATCGTGACCTCGACGGGCGCGCCGCACTACGTGGTGAAGCCGTGGGAGACGCAGCGCCTGATGACGAAGCGCGGCGGGCGGCCGCTTTTCTTCATCGACATCGCCGTACCGCGCGATGTTGACCCGGACGTGGGCGAAATCAAGGGCGTGACGCTCTACAATATCGATGCACTGGAAGAGGTCGTCGATGAGCATGTGCAGGAGCGCCAGCAGGAAGCGCAGAGTGCTGTGGCCATCGTGGAGGAAGAGGTCAGGAACATCGAGGACAAGTTCCAGTACCTCGCGTTCCGCCCTCTCATGGCCCTGCTTTCCGAGCGTTGCGAGCGCATCCGCCAGCGCGAGATCCGCCGGGCCAGCACGAAGCTGCCGGAGCTCACGAAGGCGGAATGGCGGCAGGTCGATCACATGACGCGCATGATCGTGCGCAAGATCCTGCGCATGCCGATGATGAAGCTCAACGCTTCGGCGGGCACGGCGCAGGAGCAGTTCTACGTCGAAGCCATGCGTGCGCTCTTTAAACTCGATACCATAGGGGAGACGGATACCAGTGAAGCAGGACAGAATTCTTATCGGTACGCGCAGCAGTAAGCTGGCACGCTGGCAGGCGGATTACGTGGCAGAGCGCCTGCGCGAGCAGTATCCGGGGCTGACCGTCGAGGAAAAGCTCATGCAGACCAAGGGCGACAAGATCCTCGATGCACCGCTGGCCAAAATCGGCGGCAAGGGGCTCTTTACGAAAGAGCTGGAGCAGGCCATGCTCGACGGCGAAATCGACCTCGCGGTGCACAGCCTCAAGGATATGCCGACAGAGGTGCCCGCAGGCCTGGAGCTCGCGGTGATTACCAAGCGTTACGAGCCGGGCGATGCCTTTGTGAGCAATACATATCGGAGCCTTGAGGAGCTGCCGCAGGGCGCGAAGGTCGGTACCTCCAGCCTGCGCCGCAAGGCCCAGCTGCTGCATGTGCGCCCCGACCTGCAGATCGAGAGCCTGCGCGGCAACGTGAATACGCGCCTGCAAAAGCTCGATGACGGCCAGTTCGATGCGGCCATTCTCGCCGTGGCGGGGCTGAAGCGCCTGGGGCTCGGCACGCGCATTACGGAAGTGTTGCCCGAAAGCATCATCCTGCCCGCCGTGGGACAGGGGGCGTTGGCCATTGAGACGCGCTGTGATGACGCTGAGGTCAAGGCGAAAATCGCCTTTCTCAACGATGCGGCGACAGCGAAATGTGCGGTGGCCGAACGGGCTTTCCTCGCTCGTGTCGAGGGCGGCTGCCAGGTGCCGGTTGGTGTCTACGCAACGCCTGCGGGAGAGAACCTGCACGTAGAGGCGGTTATCGCCTCGCTCGATGGCAAGCGCCTCTACCGCGACAGCGTCACGGGGCCGCAGGCGGAGGCGGAGCGCCTCGGCGTTGAGCTCGCGGACACGCTGCTGGATGCAGGTGGCCTCGCCATCCTCCACGAACTCGGCCTGCTGCTGGATAGAAAATGATAGAAGAAGGAGCAAAATCTATGACTGGAATTGTGTACCTTGTCGGGGCCGGCCCCGGAGACTACAGACTCGTGACCCTCAAGGCTGTGGAGTGCCTGCAAAAGGCCGATGTGGTCGTTTACGACCGCCTCGCCGACCCGCGCATCCTGCAATGGGCACCGGAGACGGCGGAGCGCATCTACGTCGGCAAGGCCTCCAGCCACCATACGATGCGTCAGGGAGACATCAACCAGCTGCTCGTCGACAAGGCGAAGGAGGGGAAGACGGTCGTGCGCCTCAAGGGCGGCGACCCCTACGTGTTTGGGCGCGGCGGCGAGGAAGCCATCCTGCTCGATGCGAATGACGTGCCCTTTGAGGAAGTGCCGGGTATCACCTCGGCCATTGCCGTGCCAGCCTATGCGGGCATCCCCGTGACGCACCGCGCGGTGGCGACTTCCTTCGCGGTCATCACGGGTCATGAAGACCCGACGAAGGGTGAGTCCAACATGCGCTGGGACAAGCTCGCCACGGGCGTAGACACGCTCATTTTCCTCATGGGCATCGCGAACCTGCCGCACATTACGGCGGAGCTCATGAAGAACGGCCGCGCGGCGGACACGCCCGCCGCGGTCATCCGCTGGGGAACGAAGCCCGAGCAGCGCGTGCTGGAGACGACTGTGGGCACAGCCGTAGCAGATGTGCAAAAGGCGGGGCTCAAGCCGCCGGCTATCTTCATCGTCGGCGACGTCTGCAAGCTGCGTCCGCAGCTGCGCTGGTTTGACCGTATGAGCCAGCGCCCACTCTTCGGCAAGCAGGTGCTCGTCACGCGCGCCCGCGCGCAGGCCTCCCGCCTGACGCAGAAGCTGGAGAATCTCGGCGCTGCCGTGCAGGAGGTGCCGGCCATCCGCTTTGCGGCTCCAGACGATAACTACGCCGCTGTGGATGCGGCCATCGCGAGGCTCAACGATTACCACTGGCTTATCTTCACGAGCGTCAACGGCGTGGAACAGTTCTTCCAGCGCCTCAGCAAGGTGGGAAAGGACACGCGCGCCCTCGGCTACGCCCGCGTTGCCGCCATCGGCAAGAGCACGGCTAATGCCCTGCTCACCCACGGCATCAAAGCCGACCTCGTACCCGCCGAATATCGTGCGGAGGGGATCCTTGAGGCATTCAAGGGTCAGCTGCCGCCCCACGCGAAAATTCTCCTGCCCCGTGCGCAGGAAGCTCGCGAGGTCCTGCCGGAAGGCCTGCGCGCCGCCGGTGCCACCGTCGACGTCGTGCCTGTCTACAAGACCGTCACTGCCGAAGCCGACGGCGAGGCCCTGGCCACGGCCCTGCGCAGCGGGGAACTCGACCTCGTGACTTTCACGAGCAGCAGTACGGTGAAGAACCTCATCCAGATTCTCGGCTCAGCCGAGCCTCTGCAACACACCAAAACCGCCTGCATCGGGCCCGTGACAGCCGAAACCGCCAAATCCCTCGGGGTGGAGGTGGATATCGTGGCCGAGGAGTACACGATAGACGGGCTTGTTGAGGCTATTCGCAAGACTTTGTAATTTAGTTCGTGGCTCGGCGCGAAGGCGGAGCATAGCAACGCTCCGCTGAGAAAATTTGCTACAGTAAAAATTTTTCCAGGAATTAATCCTGTAAATGGACTTAAACGCGCTTCGCTTAAACGAAAGTCAATTTACGAGGAAGCTAGTAGGAAAAATTTTTACTGTTTCACGCAAATTTCCAACCGTTCAAGCGTAGCGCGTTTTGAAAATTTACGAGGCTTAATTCCTGGCAAAAAAAATCGTTTAGCCAATTTTCTCAGCGGAACGACACTATTCCTCTCGCCACCACCGAGGCTGAACCTTTGGATTTATAAGAATAAAAAATAGGAGATGTAGTGACATGTACACGCAGAAACTTCGTCCGCGCCGG
>OMVB01000141.1 GCA_900314395.1 uncultured Prevotellaceae bacterium
TCCGTGGTTTTGTCCCGTTTTTGTCCCTCGCTGATTTTGTATCACGAGACAAGAATTTATAAATAACTGATTTACAGCGACTAAAATCGTGTTTTGGAGAATTGGTAACGGCAACCACCAGAACGGCCTCTTTAAAACCGCAAAAAAACCCGCTCATTATTTTAAAGTCAGTCGGACAATACATCCCGATTATCCTGTCGCAAAACTGCTCCTTCTCCTGTATTGACAAAGACTCAGTGAGCCGGATAAGCTGATTATAAGTCATGCATCGGCCCGATGCAAAACAGCTATCGGCTTCCTTTACAGCGCGACGCAAAGGCCGGCTGGCAAAGCGCAGTTTGATTTTGTCAGAGAATGGATATCCCGATGCCGCGTAAGCCAGATAATTCCATCGATACTCAATAGCCTCTTTGCAAAGGCGCTTTTCTACAGGATTGTTATAAACGTATGCAATACAGGACCTTATGCTTTTCCCGGACCTTTTCAATGCGCGCCCGAACGGGGACTGGAAAAGTGGCCCTTTTATGTTATGCCTCTTGCTGTATTCTCTGTTAAAAGCGGAAGAGTAGTCATTAACGAAGCGGCTGATTTCTGACAGGCTGTCGGCGCAGGCCAATAAGTGAATGTGGTTTATCATCTGGCATAAGGCGATGATCTTAATCCTGTACCGATTTGCTCTGGTCGACAGAATAGTAAGGAAAAGCAGGTATTCCGGGTAGTCGTAAAAGATAACACCTTTGTCATTAAACCGTTGGTAAATATGATAATACAGCATGGCGATTTTTGGCTTTTCCGCTAAGTTATGTCAGCCGGCTTTAAAAATCCTTGATTAGTGGCATTTCGTGAAAACAAATACTCAAATCTTTATAAAATATTTACGTTTTTTATTATTTTTTTTGACAATACAGGCCGAAATGAGTATATTTGCAATATACATCGTAATCTAAATTCATTTTTATATGAAAAAGTTTCTTACTGTGTTTTTTGCCACGATGCTCCTGAGTGGAGTCATAGCCACAGCACAGACAAGGTCGTGGTCTGTCAATGCCGGTTATCTTAGTTCAGCGCTCTCGGTGTCTGCCGGCGCTTTGTCAGCCAGCCTTGACCTTAACGGTTTTTTTGTAGGGGTTGCGTGCGATTTACCTACGAGTTCCGCAGAAAGTACAATTCAGATTGGAGCTAACTGGGATATTAAATCCGCAAGCCTCGGCGACGAAAGCGCAACTGTTCATTACCTTCGCGTTCCTGTTTTTACAAAATACACCCATCCCGTCAATGATGGCATGGCGTTGTTTTTTGGTGCGGGGCCCAGCTTTAATTTTGGTATTTATGGCGGAGACGATGCATTCGCCAGCGAAGACGGTGGACTATACAGGCTTCACGTGCAGTTAGGTGCGGCCGTTGGAATGGTATTCAGTGATAAGTTTATCGTCAAGATTGGTTACGACTATGGCCTTACCAAAGCTATGAGAGCCGATGTAAGCAATCGAATCAACGCCCTCCAGATAGGTGTCGGCCTGAAATTCTGATACCGGCTGTAGTCTCCGCCGCTGGCTTGCACCCCTTCCCGGTCAACCTTGGCCAGGACGCCGTGGCGGCTAAGTCGCTGGGCTACAGGACTTTATGCAAAAATGGTTACCCAGAAAATGGGTAACCATTTTTACGTATCTCGCTAACTGTCAGTCACTTAGCCGCCACGGTTGCTATAGAATATTTGTGCGTTTTGTGAAATTGATGATGTCCTGGATGTAGCCGAAGGCAAGGCCGGTGACGGTGTCTGCACAGCCGTAATAGATGGCTATGCGGCCGGTCTCAGGGTCATAAAGGTTGGCGCAGGGGAAACATACGCTGGGCACGTCTCCTACAAGTTCGTACAATGTTTCAGGGGTTATGAGATACTGGCCGCTGCGGGCGATTACCTTCCAGGGCTTCTCGCGGTCCAGAAGGGCGCTGCCAAAGGCGTAAACATAGCCGTTGCAGGAACGGAGCACGCCGTGATAGATGAGCAGCCAACCTTCTGATGTCTCGATAGGAACCGGGCCGGCGCCAATCTTCATGCACTGCCAGGCACTTACCTCAAAGGGCGCGGGAGCCATTACGTGACGATGGTGCCCCCAGTACTCAAGGTCAGGACTTTCTGAATAGAAAATGTCGCCGAATGCGGTGTGGCCGGTGTCAGACGGCCTGGAAAGCATCGCGAACTTGCCGTCAATTTTGCGGGGAAACATCACGCCGTTACGGTTGTAAGGCAGGAAGGCGTTCTCTGTCTGATGGAAAGTCTTGAAGTCCGTTGTCCATGCCACGCCGATGGTGGGGCCATGGTAGCCGTTGCACCACGTTACATAGTACTTGTCTTCTATCTTAACCACGCGGGGGTCGTAGCCGTAAACCCATTCTGCCACCTCCGGGATGTCGCAGCTGAACTTAATAGTCTCCGGGTTGATGTCCCAGTGGATGCCATCCTTTGAAAAACCGGCATGAAGGGTCATGCGACGGTTTTTGTCGTCACAGCGGAAAACGCCGGCAAATGCGCCCTCAAAAGGCACAACTGCAGAATTGAAGATACTGTTGCTATCCGGAAGAAGGTTTCTGGGGATTACCGGATTGGCACTGTAACGCCATACTGGAGCCTTGCATCCTTCGGGCCTTTCTTCCCAGGGAATATTGGGAAGGGGCTGGCCAATTATTTCCAAATTTTTCATAATCTGAACTAAGACTTTCATTTTCAGTTTACAAATATACGCTTTTTTCTGTTACTCTGAACTGGGCTACGATTCTTTTGCAGAAAACAGGGAGATTGACTATATATTCTTATGGATTTTCCAAATGTTTTGGAAAGAAGTTGTATTGTAAGTTGTCACTTCGATTCATCGGTGTGTTTTGTGGATATTTATTGCGCTCATAGGGGCGTCCCGCCCCTGGCCGCGCGGCTACCCCTAGAGCGTTTAACATGCAGGTTTATATTCCTTTGTGTATTCTGTATCTCGTTTGATGACGGAGAACATTCGGTGAACGAGCTTTGCCCGAAGCACATTTAGGATACACATGACATGTTTCCCTTCTTTGAGTTTGCGTTCATAGTAGTCTTTGTATTCACCGGATTTCATGCGAGTAGCCACGTTTACTGCGCTCATATGTAGCAGTGCTTTCATGGTCTGGTTAGCCCGTTTGGATATCTTGGCCTTTGAGCGGACTGACGTTCCGGAGTCGTACTTGTACGGCGTGAGGCCGGCGAAACTGCAGAACTGCCGTGCATTCTGAAAGCGTGTGAAACCACCGGTAATGGCAATCATGTTGATGGCGATGCGGTCTCCAATGCCATCGATGCTTACAAGGAGTTCCTTCTGGCGGGCTAATACCGGATCTGCAGCGATAAGCGCTTCTATCTCGGCATCTATGGCAGCCATCTGCTCGTCAATAGACTTGATGACCTTCTTCCATCGGCTGTTCTTGTGTTTGAAGTCGCCAGGAGCCATATACTTCTTCTGGTCAGTGAGTTGAGACTGATATCTTTTCCTGTCGATAAGAAGGAACTCGCGGTCTGCAAGAAGGTTCTTCATGGAGACTAGGGCGGCATCTGGGATGCAGTAACGTACAGCCTTGTCACTGTAGCGATATGCATATTCGGCGATCCGGGCAGCATCAATGACGTCATTCTTTCCACGGGTGAGGCCCATGGAGTTCTTGATGCGGGTGGGATCATCCATCCAGAGGAAGATGTCCAGTTCCTGGCAGGCCACGGTCAGAGGGTAGATGTATCGGCCGGTGTACTCGGCGCAGACGAGGGCGTCCTCAAAAGCTGCTCCAAGCACTTTCAACGCTGCTTTGAAGGCCTTCTTGAGGGCTTTAACATCATTGGAGCATTCTTCTTCACGGACAATCTCAAGACCGCTGCGGAAGCAAAGATTACACTTTTCTTTGCTGATGTCGATGCC
>OMVB01000111.1 GCA_900314395.1 uncultured Prevotellaceae bacterium
ACGAAACTCAATGTTAGGCTTTTTCCGTTCATCAATACTTGATCCCGCCTTATCTTCCTGTCTGCACGCTTCCAGACACTATTGTTTTATCTCTGGAATCGCGTCATTGATCATCTTTGCGCACATGGCGCGAAACTCAATAATGTGTTCATCGTGGGCGGTCTTTGCCTTGATGCGCTCCATTTCGGAAACATATTGTTTGAAATAGTCGTAATTTGCCATGATTTTCCTCCTCGTATTATAGTGTCGTAGTTTATAGCTCCTCACCAAGAGCTGTGCTACACTGCTGGGGATGCTGTGGATTGGTATTGTCCTCCTACCGCAAGACGGTTTAACAAAGGCTCCAACCACAGCCCCCTTGTGAGATCGTTAATCAGTCAGATACCGCCAGACGGTTTATGTGGAACGAGGTTACGAGAGCAAGAGGTCCTGTGGACTCCAGCAGCATCAATTACAACGAGGAGGGATTCCCGTGGTTTACGTTGGCATTGATGTCGCTAAGGACAAGCACGACTGCTACATCGTCAACTCAGATGGTGAGGTTCTGGCGGAGGTCTTCACCATCAGCAATGATCAGGACGGCTTCAGTCTGCTTTTTCAAAGGCTCCAATCTGCAGCACCGGATCTGAGCAATGTAAAAGTAGGACTTGAGGCCACCGGTCATTACAGCTACAACATCCTCGGATTTCTCCTTGACAAAGGTCTGACCACCTATGTCATCAACCCGCTGCACACCAACCTGTTTCGGAAATCAACCAGTCTTCGCCGGACGAAAACAGATCGGGTAGATGCTCGGGTCATCGCAGCTATGATGATGTCCGATGTAGTCCTCACGTCCTACACGGCCACATCATACCACAATGAAGAGTTGAAGTCACTAACAAGATATCGATTTGAGAAAGTTCGGGAGCGGGCCAGGCTGAAGCTGTCTGTTTCCAGGCTCGTCAACATCCTGTTTCCGGAGCTGGAGAAGTTGGTGCCGTCGCTTCACATGCAGACCGTTTATGCTTTGCTTTCCGAACTTCCGGGAGCAAAGCAGATCGCATCCTGTCACCTGACTCACCTGAAGGCTTTGCTGGCCGATGCCTCCAAGGGCCGTTACGGACGGGAGAAAGCGATTGCGATTCGAGATGCTGCCCAGCGCTCTATCGGCTCCGCCATGAAAATGAAGTCCATGGAGCTTCAGCATACGATTCGCCTGATCCGTGAACTGGATGCAGAGATCAGCGAAATCGAGACCGCCATCCAGGAGATCATGGACGAGATGGCTCCGCCGATTTTGACCATTCCCGGAATCAGCTACCGGATGGGTGCCATGATCCTGGCCGAGATCGGCGACTTCTCTCGCTTTTATTCCCCGGATAAGATCCTGGCTTATGCCGGTTTGTCACCATCCACATACCAATCCGGCAAGCTGGCCAATGCCTATCCGCACATGGAGAAACGCGGCTCCCGGTATCTTCGCTATGCACTGTTTAATGCCACGAGATTTGTCTGCAACTGGGATCCCTCCTTTGCTGCCTACCTGGCCAAAAAACTCGCTGAAGGTAAACACTACTACGTTGCCATTTCCCATGCCGCCAAGAAACTCGTCCGCCTGATCTTTGCACTCATGAAGTCCGGCAAGCCTTACTGTCCGGCAACCTGATTGCAGTTCTCTTCGGAGCCTGAGCTCTTTCTCGGCACCACGCAAGCAGCCGGCGCAGCGAACCCTTGACAAACCGAAGCATTCAAGCGCTACACTTCTTGCCGCGAGGGCGTGGTGCAGTGCTGTTTGCTGTCCCCTCCATCGCCCTCGCTCGCGCTTCTCCAGCGCTTGAATGCTGTTTGTCAAGGGCGGCGGTGGGTTACGAGATTTTCTGCAATTTCCTCCTCTCGGGGGCTTGACTTTTAATAGTCAGTCTTTGTTGCTACCTCCCATAAAAGCAGGGAAGGGAGCAGATAATTTATATATCCTTATTTGTGATTGCGTGAAGCATTACCTCTGCCAATTCCAGGCGTTCAGGCTCATTCTGCATGAAGTAGAGCAAAA
>OMVB01000052.1 GCA_900314395.1 uncultured Prevotellaceae bacterium
GATGAAAACGGAATGCGACCCTTGGAACGCAAGCTGAAAGGCGAGGATGGCAAAACCAACAGTCCTATCATTCGTAAAGACCGCTGGCGCGAATACTATGACTACGAAAAGTTGATTGGTGGATCTTTTATCCGGCTGAGCAAACCCAATACGGAAGAAACTGTCCTGAAAGCAGAAGGTCTTAGTCAATATGTGACAGAGTGTATAGCATTGTGCGGGAAGGGGACGTTGAGTGCTGAAGAGTCCGCCAAGATTCTGATGGCAGAACTGCTGATACTATCCATCTACTGCGCCCGCGTCAATAGTGAAGATGCCAATATAAGCCTATACGAGCAGTGGAAAACCCTTCCTGCCAAGGAGGAGAAACCGGAACTGGTGATTAGTGTAGGTGCGTTGCTTTTCAATATCCCCCGTTACGACCAGTCCATTTGCCGTTACAGCAAAGTTTTCTACGAGGCAATAAGCAGCAATGCCAGTTACATATCCTTCAAGAGACGCATCACCAACGCTGAAGAACAGAAGAACGATTTTGGGTATATCCACAGAGTATCGCTTCGTAACTTCGAGGTATTGCAAGACCTTCTTTCCGATTATCAAGAGACAAAGTCAGACTCCCGTCTGTCCCAGTTCTTCAATGAACTGGCTTATGTGGCTGGCTATTCCTTCCCGCTGTACGAGTACAAAGATGACAATCAAGAGAATTACAACAAGATACACCTTACCTTCCTGAATAGAATTATGGAAGCGGTAGAACCCGCCAGGAACGACCAGGAAGCCATCAATAAACTGTTTGAGAACACGAACCCTCAGACACCAGAAACTCCAGATGCTACAGGAAACACTGCGCCTGTTGTTTCAGACCCAGCAGCCCAGCACGCTGTTGAAGGCACTGAAACAGCCCAGTAAAGACTGGAAAACACCAGTCAACACTGTCAATAAAGAGCCTTATCTCTACCGAGCCAGTCGTCGCGGGACAAAAGGCTCGTTAGATCAACTTGTCGTGCAGTTGGATGTCATTGGTGACTTCTATTTCAGCAAACCAGAGGATGTCTGTGAGTTACATTTTTCAGACACCCCATCAGTCCTTAACCCGTTACTTCATTTTACGAAGGATAAACTGATTGTTGACGATGGATCTCTAAATTGCCGGTATAGGACGATTGACGAATGGCACGAAATGACCTCACGCTTAGGAGAAGACCTCTTCACTACAGCCTACCTGGCCGCTTACGACTTGCAACGCGGCCTCCGGCCTCGGAAACGCTTCTTATGGGATCCTTACCTGAATGTGGAAACCGCAGATGTGAACCATCTGTTTACACGCAGTATCGCCGAGGTTCATGCCCACCTGAAAGGCTCATCTGCCAACTTTGAATTAAGCTGGCTCTCACTGATGAATTATCCTAGCCACCGAGAGAGCGATTTCCTTCAACTCTTTGACAAAAAGACTTTTGAGGGTGAAGACAAAAAGATGCGAGACCTCAGAGAATTGTACCTCTGTTTTGCCTCTGCTGTAGCCTTACGGCTATGGTTGTTTGCCAGTCAATCAGGATTGGATGATTCAATAGCGGACATAGAGAAATGGATAAAAGAATTAGACAAAGACAAAAGCATTGAAGAAATAGGCAGTGTATTGAGTGAGATGTCCGCAATGGCATGGAATTTCAGGACAGCATTGGGGTATCGCTATGATATCAGCGGTATCAAGGGGAAATGTCCGGACTATGCCATCAAAGATGGGAACTCAGAACTGGTGTCCATCCTAAGTGGCGAACGAAGCATCTTGTACAATGCCTTCCGCAAAGCGTATGATGGTGATGAAACAGTTTCACTCTACCTGTATTCCTACATTATTTTCAAGCAGCAGTTGCGAGAGAAGATTATCCAGTTGAATGATGTGGTAGGTTTTGCCAATTTTGATAACTACGAGCGTCGCAAGAGTTGTTTCATCCCAGACGGTTCAATTTACGAACGCCTCTTGATACCGATGGCATTCCTGTTCTTCCTTGGGCAAAAGGAAAGCAACCGCTATATGGAAGGACGGGTAGCGCCCAAGGCGAGCGTAGAGGATAACAGTGAGGCGGTGAGAAAGATGGACCGGTATGTAGAAGCCTGGCTTCCGGAAGAAGAATCTAACGAAGAAGATAAGAAGAAAGACAAGAAGTTTAAGGGCTACTATATCTACCACTTTATTAAGGAGGGTGACGTTGCACCTTCCGCCTTTGCGCCCCGTCATTTCAAGTTGCGCCAGAAAGTAAAGAAGCAAGCGATTGCGTTATTCGATTACAGAAATAAGGGTTATATCAGTTCTTCCCGAGTTGTAGGCATTGATGCCGCTAACTCTGAGATTAAGTGCCGACCGGAAGTGTTTGCGCAAGCCTTCCGTTTTCTGCGTAGACACGACATTCGGGAAGATGTTAAGAATCATCCGGCCTCACTTGGTTTTACCTATCACGTAGGCGAAGACTTCTATGATATAGTGGATGGTTTGCGTGCAGTTGATGAGGTGCTCACCTTTATGAATTTTCGCAGCAACGATCGTCTGGGTCACGTCTTAGTTCTGGGCACCGATGTGAAAAGTTATTATGACAGCCGCGACAGGGCAATACGCGCAACCCGCCAAGTGTTGCTTGACAATTTTGTATGGCTCTATGTGAGGACAGCGAAGATAGCAGGCAGAAACGCCTTGTGCGAGTACTTGGGACAAGAAGCTAAGCATCTGTACAGGATTATCTACTCGGATATCGCAGACCAAATTCCGTTCGATGTCTATGACTACTACGACTCCTGGCTGTTGCGTGGCGATGCACCAGAGACAGGCATCAGTGATGTCAAAGAAGACCTGAGTATCAGTGGCTGGGACAAGTGCGCCAAGAATACTGTAGAAAAAGATGTTAATCGCGCGCGTGAGAATGATAATGCCAAGAAACTCTATTATGAGTACCACTATAATAAACAGGCCAAGGAGAACGGCAACAAAGCGATTATACTGCCCATAGCCCACAACCACTATGAAGAGTTTGTGGAAATGGTTGACCGTATCCGTGAGGTACTTCTCTGCAAGGTAGAGCGCCTTCATATAGCCATAGAATGTAATCCATCTTCCAACCTCCGTATAGGTGAGATGACCAGCTATATAGAGCATCCTATTTTCAGATTTAATAACTTTGGTCTGAACACCCCTTATCCACCTCACGAGATAAGCGTCTCTATAAATACAGACGATTCTGGCGTGTTTGCTACGTCCTTGGAGCGTGAATACGCTCTGATGGGGATTGCCTTGGAAAAGACGGACAATCCACAATTCAAGAATACTCCCAGAGCCGTAAAAGAATGGTTGAACAGGGTGCGGAAGATGTCGTTGGAGCAGAGGTTCATAAGGGATATTTAGAGTGATAAGCTTAATACAGGCATTATTCTTTCATCAAGGATATACAGATGATACTGTGTACTGTACTGGGGAAGAATATGAAGTATGCTGGGAAGGAGATCTGATAGTTTAGAGTGTAGAGTTTAGAGACAGTTAAAAGCTAATGGTTACTACAACAAAGGAGATACTGGATGAATTAACTGCTAAGGCTAAGGAGAATCCGAGCTTGCGTTGCAATCTGGATTTGCGCAACCCTGTAGACCACCAGTCGCAACGGATGCTGAATGCACTGGAGCTAGGGACTGTGATGCCTATACACAGGCATAAGGGTTCTTCTGAGACGTGTATCTGCATCCGTGGGCATTTTGAGGAATATTTCTATGATGAGAATGGCATTCTCACTGATACCATAGATATGGTGCCAGGAGGAGTGATGCTGAATATCGAGAAAGGTCAGTGGCATAGCTTGAAGTGTCTGGAAAGCGGGACGGTGCTGTTTGAGGCGAAGGATGGGCCGTATCAGCCATTATCTCCCGAAGATATAATGGAGGTTTAAGACGTTTAAGTGTTTAAGAAATGTTAAATATTGACGAATTCCGAATATCTAGCCATTTAGATGAGAAATTATTCGTATTTTTGCAAATTAAAAAGAAACGAAAATGTTGAGCGGTATGAGTGCAATATATTTGAAACAGATAATTATAACTGGTCTATTCGGCTATAAGAACCTGTCGTGGGATGTTTACGAAGACGTGAACATCCTGGGTGGAGACAATGGAAGTGGTAAGTCTACAGTGTTTCAGATTTGTCATTCGCTGATAGTTGCAGGTTATATCAGGGATGCACGCTATGCAAGACTTGTTGATAAGGTAACGCTGGTATTTTCCAATGGCTATAGATTGATGTGGGAGAAACAGAGAATGGTGCCAACTATGGTAAGAGAAGCCGGATACAGTTATTTCAATATTGGAAACGGCAAGGTCGAAAAGGATGGTTCCGTTGAGATACAACGTGTAAAGGCGACAGACGAGCAAGGAAACATAAAAGAGCCAAGTTCCATAGTGAATAATGTAGGATCTTCGCTATTGTCCTCTTTCGACCAGACAATATTGGACTCACAGAAGATAACCGGTGAAAAAGAGAATAACGACCGCACATACCTGGACAAGTTGCTGACTTCTTATATCTCGTATAGAAATTCCAGAGTTTCCCAGATTCTGATTAATTCACTTTCGAGAAGCGAACAGGAAGGAGAAAGTGGGAGAGGGCACAAGGTGACCATTAGTGGTAAAGACGCACAGTATATCATCCTGTTTAACGAAGCACTGAAAGACTTCTTCGGCGAGAACTATCAGATTAAAGCGGGAATGGAGTCTCAGATTACAATGATCAGTAAAAAGACCAATGAAGAGATTGCCTACCAAGACTTGTCGCTTGGAGAAAAAGAAATGCTCCTATTGATAGTCTTTATTAGCAATACATACGACGAGCCAGTTCTGGTTTGGCTGGATGAACCCGATTTGGGACTGCATGTCGATTGGCAGGAGAATCTGATCGCTTGTCTCAGACGTTTGAATCCGAATATACAACTATTCGTATCTACCCATGCTCCTTCAATGGTAGAGGGAAACCAGGAGCGTGTAAAAGAGATGTCGGAGATAACACTGTAGGGGTAATGGGAAGTAAACTTAGGGATAATTTATCGAACCGCTACTACCAGCGCCGAAACTTGCTGAATGCTCGCCCAAACCTCGTGAAGGCGTTGGTGGAGGACGGCAGTGATATTTCTATTTGGGAGCGTATGCTCAAAAAGGCATGCCCACAGAAGCAGTTTGATGTAAAGCCTTATCAAGCAGGAGAGAACAGGACAAAGAGTAAACAACTGGTTATTAAGACCATTATAGGAAATGGTGGTCCGCTATATATCGGCTGTGTTGATAGTGATTTGGATAAGTTGTTGGAAACAGAGAGATATGGGCAGCAAGGTGGGCTGTTCTATCCGTCGCACTATTTGTTTCACACCTACGTATATAGCGTGGAGAACCTATTCTGCCTGCCATCGACATTAGGAGATGCATACACCACAGCAACGTCGTTCAAAGGAGGACTTGATTTCGAAGAGTTGTTCAAGTTGATTTCACAAACGGTTTATCCGCTTATGATTACCGACTTGTATCTGCGGCACGCTGGTAGTCCGGATGTCTTTAATGTGGAAAACTGGGGTTACATCTTTCCCGGCGAGAAAAATGTAAAGCAAACTCTTAGCGGGAAGGCTAAGAATGATATTGTAGAGTCGATAGCGAACAACGTCAATAAATATCTGAGGGGACTTAAGCAACTGCCTGCATTTGATGAAGGTAAGTGTCGAGCATATGAAAAGGAATTGCTGGCCAAATATCCGTTCATGAGTCAAGATAATTGTATACTATTTGTATATGGTCATGGCGTGTTTGACTTCGTGAAGACTCTGATGGAGGAGCAGAAACAGTATGATTTTAATACTGAGAAGCAAGAGATAATCACGGCTAAAGATATGGAGCAGCCGGTGAAGAATCAGAGAATTGAAGAGTTGACAAATCGGCAGAATGATATAAAGACGGTGCTTCGTTCCAATTTTGATTTTATGACTAATGGATGTCAGACTTATCATTTTATTAAATTCGATATTCAGCAGGCTTTTAGAGAGGAGGTGGCGGAGTGATGGACGAATTGCTCAATAATCTTTTGATGACAGCGGCACCCTCGGGATATGAGGGGGCGGTGCAGGTTGTGTTCAGAGATCACATTGCTCCCTACGTGGCCAGCACAGAGACGGACACGATGGGGAATGTGATAGCCGTAAGACCAGGACCAGAGGGATGCCCGAAGGTGATGCTGACAGCGCACTGCGACGAAATAGGATTTCTGGTGAGCAATATTGATGACAACGGGTTCCTTTTTGTGCAGGAAATAGGCGGCATAGACACCGAACTGCTGCCTGGTCGGAAAGTGGAGATACACACAGCGAAAGGTACAGTGAACGGCATCTTCGGGAAAAAAGCCATTCACCTGACAAGAGGAGAGGAGAAAAAGAAACTGGAAATCAGCGATGTGTGGCTGGACATAGCGGCAAGTGACAAGAAGGATGTGGAGGATAAAGTGCAGATAGGAGACTATGTGACTTTTGCCAAAGATGCCGTATTCCACAACAACGGGATAGTGGCTAGTCCCTCAACAGATGACCGCATAGGTGTGTGGACACTGATAGAGACGGCACGGCAGCTGAGCGGTGAGGAACTGGGATGCAGCGTGTACTTTGTGTCCACCTGCCAAGAAGAGTTGGGCGCACGTGGTGCTAAGACGGCAGCAGACTATATACACCCCGACGTAGGCATAGCGATAGACGTGACCCATGCAACGGACTATCCCACGGCAGACACCAAGTTGACTGGTTGTATAGGGCTGGGAAAAGGACCTGTGATAACGATGGGGCCCAATATTAACCAGGAGGTTTGTCGGGGACTGAAAACGGCTACGGGAGAGGAAAGCGTGCAGTATGAAGTTATAGCCCGTCCCACAGGAACTGATGCCAACGTGATGCAATTGAGCAGCTGTGGCATAAAGACGGGGCTGGTGAGCATTCCCTGCCGCTATATGCATACGCCCTATGAGGTGGTAAGTATAGAAGATGCGCGGGGTGCAGCCAAACTGTTGGCAAATTATGTGAAATCACTTAAAATGTGACTATATAGTAACAAATTGTTTAATTTAAAATTTTTTCACCATGGAAGAAAGAATTGTATTGACCTGGACTGAGAAGGAGTCCAACGAGACGGCTCGTATGGGAGCAATGTACTGCTTCAAGAGCTGCGATGTGAACAGAAACTAAGGCTTCTGGGAACAAAAAACGAGTCTGTGTCGGACGGTGCACAATCCGACACAGACTTTTATCCGTTATTATAGAAAATGAAACAACTGCAGCGTGAGATAGGGATGGGGGATGTGCTCCACTTCCCGAAAGACATAACATACCTGCACTACGAGGACAGGATTGTGGCCGTGGCCGTGGAGACGGCCAACTGGATAGTGCTGCCATCGGTGAGCAGCAAGGGATACTTGGAAGAACTATGTGCAGGAAAGACCGTTGGGAAGGTGATGGGGCAGATAGAGAATGCAGGAGAGAAACGACTTTTCCTTAAGTTGCTGACGGCCATCATGGCGCGGCAGTTTGCCGGGCTGGATGAAGTCCCTGAACCCGAGTATGTTACAGGTTACAAGATGCTGAACATCTATCTGACAAATGCCTGTAACCTGAGATGCCCGCATTGTTTTATGAAAGCGGGCAAGCGGCTTGCGAACGAACTGACGACAGACGAGTGGGTAAGCGTGCTGAGGGATTTTAAAGAATGCGGGGGAACAGCCGTGACCTTGACAGGCGGTGAGCCGACGATGCATCCCGGGTTCAGAACCATTGTAGAAAGTGCCTATGGGATGGGACTGCAACTGACGGTGCTGACTAACGGCATCTTGTGGAATGACGAACTGATAGATGAACTGTCGCCCTGTATGGCAGAAGTGCAGATTAGCATTGACGGTGTGGACGACGCCTCGAATGCCAAGATACGGAAAGCTGGGACATTTGAGACGCTGGTGAGGAATGTAATACGCTTTTCGAGAAACGGCGTGAGGGTATCGGTGGCCACCACTTTTACGAATGACAATATAGATGCTGCGGAGCACTATGCAGAGCTGGTGAACCGCATTAATGAGGAGACCGACAAAAAGGTCATCTTCAAACTGACCAAGAAAATACTGCCCGGAAGGGATACACAATATAGTGAAGAGGAAAACAAGGCTTACGAGGAAAAGATACGTCAGGTGGAGGAACTGACGGATGCGAATGCGAAGTATGAGGCTTTTATGGAGGGGCATACGCCTAACCTGATTTCGACCAACTGCGGATTTGGAGGACTCTCGGTGGCAGCAGACGGAGAAGTGTATTTCTGCAACCGCGTGCTGGAGATTGTGTCGCAAGGCAATGTACGGGAACATCCGCTGAGCTATTTCTTGGAATTGGGTGAACAGGCTCACGAGGAGACAGGCATAGCGCACGTGGAGCCATGCAGACGTTGCGTCATCAGAAATGTGTGTGGCGGAGGTTGCCGGATAGATGAATATGACTTCAGAGGACGTACTTGGGAGAAGGGACAGATACTGAAACAAACGAAGTGTGCCTGTCCGAATGAGTATCTGCTGAAGATGATGGTGGAGAGTTACGAGTATAAATATTCATTTTAGACCATGGCGTACAGGATAGCCTGCATATACGTGGAAGAGAAATCCTCGCTCAAAGAGGTGAGGCTGGAGGTGTGCAATGATGGCACATCCACCCAAATTGCTCCGTTTGTGCGTAAGGCTACTGTCGCGGATTTGGCAAAGGACGAGAACAGACTGACACGGGATTTCGCTCTTTTGTTGAATGGATTAGGGTTCGTGTACCAGCCCTTTGTGTTGAAAGGAAGTGTGCTGGAGAACCCTGATGTCGTGGAACTGTTGAAAAGAAATGGGTATAGCTTTATACAGAGTGGCGGAAGCCGGTCGCTGAAGAAGGGAAACCTGCCGCTGATTGTAGGTGGAGCGGGCTTGGATGCAGGAATGCTTTTGAGCGGTACGTTATACATTACGAATCTGGCCAACTGGAAAAGTGGTATTGAGGTGAGGTTGTGTTATCAGGATGCTGTCACGGAGGTACTACCTTATTACAACACATATCCCATAAGAACGGTACAAGGCGGCTATCTGAAACGTGACGCCTGGGCTGAAGAGAGGCTCTTGAAGACCTTGCAGCCATATGCTGTAGATGAGAGTGGATGCATTACGTTGGCGAGTTATGATGTGGACTTCCTGAGCGGTTTGGAGACGCAAGGCTGGACAGTGATGTATGCTAAGAAGAAGGCAAAACCATCGAAGTTGCATTTTAGGAGAACATTTTCTGGTATCCAGTGGTTTTCGACCAATGAGGATACGGAAGATGAGATTACAGGAAAACTATTGGAAGCTTATCTACACGGACGGAATTTCCAGCAGGGACGCGGCGGAGCTGTTTTCTTTTCGGGGTCGAGTGTTGAAAAGCAGGAGGGGGAAGATTTTGCAGCGGTTTATCTGCAGAACAAGAGCCTCGTAGAGAAATACAGAGAAGAAACACTGACGGAAGAAGAGGAAAAGGCCGTTAGGGAAGTGATAGGAAAGGACTTCAAGGCTGTGCTACGCGGGTATCAGTGGAATGGTGTGTATTGGCTGGCCACGATGCGGAAAAAACACTGTGGGTGTATCCTGGCAGACGAGATGGGGCTGGGCAAGACCCTACAGGTATTGGCTCATCTGGCGGCGTGCGGCAATGTACGGACACTAATCGTGGTTCCGACATCGCTCGTGAGCAATTGGAATGCAGAGATACAACGGTTCCTGCCATCGTGGGAAGGGCAGGTGGCTCTGAATGAGCGAGAGCCGGTAGTGGATAAGCGAGTGCATATCATATCTTATGAAATGCTGCGGCGTAATATCGTTCACTACAAGAACGTGCATTTTGATACACTGGTGCTGGACGAGGCACAGGTGCTGAAGAATGACGGCACGCAGCGGCACAAGGTGATAGCGCAACTGCACTTCAATCATGGGATTGTGATGACGGGCACCCCGATAGAGAATGCCGTAGATGATGTGTGGTCGTACTTCTATATTATTATGCCTGGGATGCGAGCAGTGCACGATCGGCTGAAGAGGATGGCAGAAGGGGAGACCCGATCGGTGGCATTTCTGAAGATTTCGTCGAAGTTGTTGAATCCGTTTATATTGCGGAGAACGAAGAAGGAATATCTAAAAGAGCTGCCAGAGTGCGTGGAGCGGAATATCTACTTGGCACTGGACAAAGAAGAACAAGCGACGTATGACCGTGTGCAGAAGGTATTCGGAAAGGCATTGCGGGACGGCACCAGCGGACGGGTGACGAGTATTGCTCTGGAGGCTCTGCTGAGGTTGAGGCAGACCTGTGTGTCGGTGAACCTATTGCCATCGACACTATATAAAGGCGGACGCAGGATGTCGTCGAAGATGGCACTTGTGCTTGGGCAGATAGGACAACTGGGGGAGGATGATAAGCTGATAGTATTTTCGCAGTTTGTGCAGGCACTGGAAGAGTTGGAGGAGTATCTGAAGGAATATGGTATTCCTTATGTTTGCTTGTATGGTACGACAAGTGACCGAGAGTCTCCTGTGGCTGCGTTCCAGGAGGATACCACCGTGAAGGTGTTCTTATTGAGCATCAAGGCAGGTGGCGTGGGGTTGAATCTGACGGCGGCAGACTATGTATTGCTGCTGGACGATTGGTGGAACCCCGCTGTGGAAGTGCAGGCTTTTTCGAGGGCTCATCGAATAGGACAGAAACGGAACGTGGAAGTGATACGACTGGTATGCAAAGACACCGTAGAAGAAAAAATTCTGGCTCTGCAGCAGAGCAAACAGCAGACTGCGGATGTATTTAGTCTGAATAGCGGGAAACTGACGGCAGAGGAGCTTAAGATGCTGGTGGAGAGATGAGAAATAGTTATTAGAAGATTTGTGGCGACATGAGTGAAGAGAATAATGACAATAAACTACCGAAAGAATTGTTGTTGTATGATGGCTCAGAAGACAAAATACCTGTGCTCCAGACAGGCATCATAGGAGAAATCAGCAAAATGGATTCGGTGTTGTCCCACGTCAAATATGACTTTTTGAAGCAACCTTTAGCGAACTTCTCAGTTTTGTCCGCACAAGTAGATGCGATCTGTGGTAAGAATTCATTCCTAACCACTAAAGCCGCATTTGAGCCTTTGAAAAGTACGCTATGGGCAGACTTGGACAAGACAAAAGAATCCGTTTTGGGTATAGGAAAATGGTCTGCTGATTCTGTCTGTGCGGCAACAACCGCTCTGTCGTCATTGAAAGAAAGTCTGGGCGCTAGTGTTTCGGCTTTGGCATCACTTGAAGCACAAACGAGTGTGCTTGCGAGCAGTTTAGGGATAAACCCAATAACGAGTGTTGCCAATCAGATTTCATCAATAACGGGTTTGGTGTCTCCGTTGTCAGAATCCTTGAGAGAACTGATTGCTCCTACGACGTTGCTGTCGGACTTGAGCAAGATTGCCCTGGACGCGCATCAATCGATGGTGGATGCAGGTAGTTTGTCGGAGTGGAAATTGGGGGTTGTGGACAGCGCTTCATATTTAGTGGACAGGCAGGTTGACTGGACATCGCAGTTTTGTCATTCTGTTTACGGTGAGCGCCCTTTTGAGAAAATTGATGGTTTGGATGGTATATCGCCAAACGTTAATATCTTGAGCTGGCTGCCCATTGAATTAGAGGAGGAGAAAAAGAAGAAAGAGGATATCAAACCCAAGGAAGCCCTAGAAAAAACAACTATTCTCAGACTTAGTGAGAAGGGAAAACGACTTATCAACAAGGTGGTGGATATTAATAATCTTTGCTTAAGGACAGGGCGTGAGCAGCTCTTCAAATATACAGCAACTACTACGCGAGCGGCGGCCACTATGGGTGGTACGGCCTGTGCAAGCAGGGATGATTTTGGTTTTATAATAGATGGCCTTTATATGTTTTTCTACGAGAATCTGGAGCGAATAAAAGGGCTGGTTACTGATGCAGTCGTTCGTGGAGAAGATGCATTCCAATGTATCTTTAGGGTTAAAGCTATGAGAACAGATTATAGGCATGACTATGAGCATGGGGCGGATGGGGATATAAGGAAGAAGAATAAGATGATAGGGAGTGCCTATGCATATTATTCTGGGAAACCTGTATTGACTTCGAGTCAGGACTATCTTCTGGCACAAGAGAAACTATATGATGAGTTTGCAGAGCTGGCAGATATTCTGGAACATGAGTTGATGAAGGGAGTGAATTAGGCTCCATTTGATAATTGTAAGATGCGCAGGGAGAGAAGGTGGAATACTTATGGCAAATGGAAATAATACAATTAATATGGGAGAGCAATATTTTAAAGGTATCTTAGCTGCATATTTGGGGGCGAACTTTTTTAATAGCCCTGTGGATGAGTGGCAGATAGATGTTATAAAAGAGAATATCTCGCATTTTTGTGAAACAAAGATAGAGCGCTCTTTTCTTTCGCGTGAAGAGAAGGAGGCGCAGAAACGCCAGATGAAACAGAGCCTTGAGGTGTATATCCA
>OMVB01000047.1 GCA_900314395.1 uncultured Prevotellaceae bacterium
CGCGTCTGCCTTCACACCGCCAAGAACCTCGTTGTAGCCCTGTATGGCAGGACGCTGAATGTCCCACATGGAGCCGCTGCGATCCATAACAATCACGTTGTAAACCTTCGTTTTCTCATTCATCTTTTCCATAGTGCAAACCTTTTAAATTATTATATGTGTCATTTAGACACAAATATAAGAAGCGATTTCGATAAAAACAAATTTTGTGTCATTTTGACGCAAAATTTTTCGTTTTTAATTAAAAAGGCCTAAATTTGCTCTTGCTATGGCAAAGAACTACACATATGTGAAGGGCGCAGAGTTCCCCTATCAGTATAAGTACGAGCACATGGCAGTCACAACAGACTGCGTAATCTTTACATACGAAGACCGCACTCTTAAGGTTCTTCTTGTACGCAGGGGTCTTGAGCCTTACAAAGGCCAGTGGGCATTCCCCGGCGGTTTTTTAAAGATGAATGAAACAGCCAGTGAAGGCGCACGCCGTGAGCTTTGGGAAGAAACTTTCCTGAAGACGGAAGCCATTCGCGAATTGGGCACATTCACAGATGTTAACCGCGACCCCCGCGAGCGTGTAATTACCATAGCTTTCTACGCCCTTATCCGTCCGGACGAAGTTATCGGTGGCGATGATGCCGATGAAGCCGCCTGGTTCCCGGTTGACCGGCTGCCCGAGCTTGCTTTTGATCACAGTAAAATTTTCCAGGCTGCGATGGAGCGGCTTCGCAGGGATCTTTATTTTGAACCCGTTGGCTTTGACCTGCTGGATGACGAATTCACGATTCCGGACTTACAGCGCCTTTATGAAATCATTCTGGGCACAACGTTCGACCGTCGTAACTTCCAGCGAAAGATTATGGCCTCCGGCATTCTGGAGGAAATCCCCAGCCTGTGCTGCACCAACGCCGATTCAATAATTTTGGCCAATCATGATTATAGCCCTTACAGAAAGCGTCCCGGCCGAGTTGCTTCACATTTCCGTCTGAACATAGACAAGTATAACGCCATGAAAGAAGATGGCGACAAGTTTGAGTTCTAGGAATTCCAACGACAGCTTTTCCGGGAACATGTTGGAATTCTGACAGTTATTTCTTATATTTGAAAGGCAAAACCCAATTTAACGCAAATAACCAATAAAGTTTATCCTTATGAAAATAGAGGAGGCTGTGGTGTATCTGCTGTCGACGGCCGGATGCGGGATGTCGACGGATACGCTGGCCAGGGAGATTAATCTGCAGGAGCTGCACTTGCGGAAGGATGGGAAGCCGGTGACGAGTGAGCAGGTGTATGCGTGCTGCATGAGGTATAAGGAGATGTTTGTGAAGGATGGGAGGCTGATTAGGTTGATGGTGTGAAAGAAAAAACACGCCTGCCATGTCGAATAACACCAAAAATTCCTTAAATTTGCGTATTAGGCAAATAAATACCCCAAATGACTAAAGATATTAATCGACTCAAGGTAGTCCTTGTCGAGAAAAAACGGACCAGTAAATGGCTCGCTGAGCAGCTTGGAAAAGACCCCGCTACTATTTCGAAGTGGTGCACAAACCGGGCACAACCTGGATTGGATACGCTTGTTGAGATAGCGGAGGTGCTTGATGTGGACATCGCAGAGTTATTACGCTCTCCCAAAAATGAATAAATTATGAAAAAACGCTATACGGTTCTAGACTTGTTCTGCGGTTGCGGTGGCATAAGTAAAGGCTTCGATATCGCCGGCTATCGCATCATAGGCGGCATTGATTTCAATGAAGATGCGACTAAGACATTCAAGCATAATTTCAAAGAGGCTAAGGTCTTTTGTTCGGATATATCCACTATTGACAATGCACAAATTAAGCAGTCTTATCCAAAGGTTGATGTGATTGTTGGAGGCCCGCCCTGTCAAGGTTTTTCCTCGGCTAATCGTTGGCAGAAAGAAAAAGACGATCCTCGTAACAAACTCTTTTTTGAGTATTTAAGATTTGTTGAAGTTCTCAATCCTAAAGTGGTGATGATAGAGAATGTTCGGGGGTTACTTACAAGAGATAACGGATATGCAAAGGAGCGAATAGAGACCCTTCTAACTGAAATGGGTTATGTCGTTAATATGCGTATATTATGTGCTTCAGATTACGGTGTTCCCCAAGATCGGAGGCGAGCTATTATTGTTGCTCTTAGAGAGGATATAGCTAAAGAGAAGTTCGACTACGACTCTATTCGAATTAAGCCTAAAGTAACCGTCAGGGATGCCATTGGAGAGCTATACTCTTTTGAAGAGGTCGCATCATCAGAAAGGGCCCTTAAGTCTGCGCCTGATACTCCTTTTAGGAAATATCTACGAAGGGCAGACAATATAGTTCCCGATCACGAGGTAATCTATCCTGCCAAGATTGTTCAGGAAAGGATTAGTCACGTACCTCAAGGGGGAAACTGGCAGGATGTTCCCTCAGAGCTATGGCCATCTTCGAGAAGCAATCGACATTCATCTGCTTATAAGCGTTTAAAAGAAGATGAGCAATCTTGCACTATTGATACGGGAAATGCACATAGTAATTATTTCCATCCTCTTTTTAACCGCATACCGTCAATTAGAGAGTCGGCGAGGCTACAGTCTTTCCCCGATGAGTTTGAGTTTATTGGTTCCAGAGGAAGTAAATATAAGCAAGTCGGCAATGCTGTTCCACCTCTCATGGCAGCTGCAGTGGCTGACAAAATTAGAGAATATTTGAAATGAAGATAATTGACTTGTTTTGTGGTATTGGCGGTTTGAGCCTGGGGTTTGAAGACGCCGGGTTTGAGGTCATTTCTGCTATTGATTTGTGGGATGACGCCATTAAGACTTATAACCACAATAGGAAGAATAAGGTCGCTCAAACAGTGACTGTTGAAGCTTTTAATGAGGATATGCTTCCTGGAATTGTTGCCAATAATCATATAACTGGCATTATTGGCGGCCCTCCATGCCAAGGTTTTAGCACAGTTGGAAGACGTAATATTGATGATGCAAGAAATCAACTTTATCTTGAGTTCTATAAGGCAGTCAAGATTGCAAAACCAGATTTTTTCTTGATAGAGAATGTTAAGGGTATGCTTACTCTTAACAAAGGAGCCTTTGTGAAGGATATTATAAAGCGTTTTGGCCCAGAGGGTCTCGGCTATAATATTACATATAAACTCCTTAACGCTGCGGATTATGGTATCCCTCAGAATAGATATAGAGTTTTCTATGTGGGAATAAAGGGGAAGGAATTCGTATTCCCTGAACCATTTACATACCATCTTTCTGCTAAAGACGGAATAAGTGATTTGCTTGGTTCAAACAACGACCATTATGGTTCCTCTCCTCAGAATGACTTCCAGAAGCAAATGCGAGGTGGACAAAAACATCCATTGAATCAAGATTATACCGGCCATAGCGAACAAACTGTTAGGATCATTAGTATGATTCCAGATGGTGGTAATATTAAAAGTTTGCCTCCCGAGTTTTGGCAAGTACGTAAATACAACAAGGCGTTCGAAAGAATGAGCAGCGTTCGTCCTTCAAACACAATTGATACAGGACATCGTAACTATTTCCACTATGCCGAACCACGAATCCCAACAGTTCGCGAATCAGCCCGCATACAAAGTTTCCCTGATAGTTTTGAGATTTTGGGTACAAGGGGAAGCCAGTATAAACAAGTCGGTAATGCCGTCCCGCCACGACTAGCCAGAGTAATTGCAGAAGAAATTAAGAAACAAATATGAGTACTGTTTCCGTAAAAATGAAGAGTGAGTGGTATGGTGCAATAAGCGCCGTATCTTTTACCGATTCGTATATCGAGAAGGTTATTAAGATATACGACTTCTCCATGAGTCAAGCAGGAAAAGTGATTCATAGTACTGATATCCAAGATCATATCTGTGGGCCGGCCGGCAGAGGAAGATCAGATATTCGTTCTACAATCTCACTGCTCGGTAAAATGGGATTTGCTAAAAACGCCAGTGAGTCTTTCACTGGAGATGCTTTCTTCAATGATACTGGACATATCTTTGCATTAGCGCTTAAATCTCGAGCACAAAGTGAAGACGATAGATTGTCGGCAAAACTTGATTCTCTAATTTCCAGGTTAGTTTGCATAGGAATCTCAAATGCCATTGAGAATAAAGAAAATGGAAGCCAGAATATGCTTATCTTGTTAAAGCTATTCTCTCATTTTGGGACCATTACATGGGATGAATATTTATATGCGCTATATTTGATTAATTCTGGGAATCAATCCTCATTAGCAGAAATATTCCGCTTAATTGAGGAGAATCGTTCAAATCAAACTCAGTATAGAATTTTAAAAGACTCTACCGACAATACGCCAGTTGATGGCACTGCTTATTTGTATAATCAAAAACTATTAGAGCAAGCCGGCACTATCGAAAAAATCTCTTCAAAAGAAGCAAAACTCATAAATAGAACCCTTTTAATAATGGCAAATATCTAGTACAATATGGATACTATCGTAAAATATCTCGAAGACGCTCTAAACATTGCGAAAAAAGGCAGTTCGATGCCTGATACCGTATCTGGAGACAATGTGATTTATTATGGGGCTCCAGGTACCGGCAAAACTTATGAACTACAAAAAGAGTATGATTCATTCGTCCATAAATATATTGTAACATTTCATCAATCGTATAGTTACGAAGAGTTTGTAGAAGGAATCAAACCTATACTTGAGGATGACAAAAAGGCATCGAATAAAAAGGCCGAAAAACACAACAAAGACATTCGATATCACTTCGCTAAAGGTGTGTTTTACCAGG
>OMVB01000062.1 GCA_900314395.1 uncultured Prevotellaceae bacterium
ATTATTGAAGATAAAAAGAACGTTATGATAGATGATAGTAAATACCCTTTTATACCCCATTTCATATATATCAGGAAGAATAAATTCAATCCGACCGTCAATACTGTATTAAGGATACCCACTACCGTATATAACCTAAGATGCTCTAACCCTTTAACAAAATTAGAAATAACACCATATAAAGTATAAGAAAAATAATATAATAAAAATAGTATCCAATATGGCTTCAGAATTGTAACATATTGAAAGACTATGTACGATAGAGCAGTTAGAGGAATAAATCCTATAAAGAAAACCCAAAAACCTATACTAAATACACTCTGTTTATCAGAATCCTTGTCAAGAGCAAAGCGCATTACAGCTTCTGCTATAACTAAGGAAAAGAACGGCGACACCAGTGCTACTGTTGTAGTTATTAGGTCACTTATACTATATTCCTCGGTGGATAGAGCATATGTATACAGAGGGACTAGCAAAAAGACTATTACTTTAGAAGACAAGTCCCCTATCGCAAATAATAATGAATTACTTGCTAATTTTTTTGCTCTATTTGACTGATTTTCCATCTTTTTTCTATACAGACTTATTCTTTGATAATATTCCGGAGCGTATCTAAACTATCATCTCGTAAAGCGGAAAGCTTTTCAGAGACCTGCGTATAGTTAATATCTTGTATATCACTAGGCACAATTGGGCTTTGGAATATTCTATTTTTAATATCTAATTGTTCTAAAAGGGACTGAATTCTAGTTACCCTTTTATTTTTAGGCTCTTGAAAAACAAAAAACTGTTTTTTATAGTTAATAGAGAAGGCTGTCCCGTGAAAAGAGTCCGTTACTATGTACGAAGCATTTTTAAATAAGTATAGCCATTCATCAATAGTACAACCAGAATTATTTTCAACTCCTTTTCGCTTTCGCCACCTATTGTTAATATAACATATTTTTAAATGGTTATTAGCAACAGTTCTGGCGAGCTCGAATAATCCATCATGTTCAGATATGCAATATATTAAAACATAGCCGTCTCTTTCTTTAATACTATTACGTATTGCTTTTCCATCAATATTGGATGACCATTCTAAATCACTTAATAATAGCGTCGGGTCCAAATTAACCCGTACAATATTATCTGGGAACATCTTTTCAACAATATTCTTTCCCGATAATTCCCTCATTGAATAATTACTAAAGCCAGTTAACCTTTGATGATATATTTCATATGTATTAGCAGGCAATTCTGCCAGACCAATACTTGCAGCATATGAAGACTTTCTTTTTGTACTTGGCACAAAAGAAAGAAAATATACAGAATCAAAACCTGCAGCAAAAGGACTCCAGACTTGGTCACTTCCTGCTATAAAATTATCATATTTAAATAACGATGCCTCCAATTCATTCTTAGTGCGATAAGTTTCCTTACTAATGCAGCCCTTATTATTTAAAAAAGACACCATTTTCTCTCTTTGAGGGAACAAGACACCATTATATATTATATATGATGCAAGTCTCTTCCAATTTGACGGAAGTAGTAAATAAAGAGGATTATAATACCTCTCTATAAATCTTGAACGATAATCAAGGATTTCACAATATCCGCCTAATTTATTCCTTATAGCAAAGACTAATGCAAAAGATTGTAAAACTGCGCCATAATTAACGGCCCGGTGAAATGTTACTATACAGGATCTTTTCATTGCTTATTTGTTTGACTATTTTAATATCTCCTTTATATTGCAAATTTGCCATCCTAGATATACATAAACCCCAAAAGATGTTACATATTGCCACATATGATGGAACAAAAACGAGATTGGTCACCATAGAGCATGAGAAAAAAAGAACTATCGAAGAACAAAAAGCAGGGTATATATCCGGATCCACTTTCTTAATTTTTTTTGCCTTCTTTATTAACATCAAATAGAACGCACAATAAACTATAAAACCAATTATTCCATAGTCCCAAAATAATTCTATAAAATCATTGTGCGCAGATAGGTCATCTTGATTTGTATAAACCTTGTATACACCATGACCAATTATAGCTTCTGTAAATGAATTCTTTTCAATAGCATCAATAAACAATTTATAAATATCAATTCGACCAGAACCTTCATCCTCATTTAGGGAATTAACTCGTTCAATAACTGATACGTCTATATCCGATAATACATACCGATTAATAGCAGAATAGGCCACAATGACTGCCGCAACAGCAATAATCAAATATCTAAATCTATGCTCATTCTTATGGTAACGAATAAAGAAATATGTTATTATAGCAAGTGTTAGTGCTATAAATGGACCTCTTTTTGCAACAATTAAAGTTGGTATTATACATATAATAATTCCGAAAAATCTAATAAGCACAGATTTTGATAACAAGAAAAAGGGGATAAAGAAACAAGAAAAATAACATGCGCTTTTATAAATTCCCTGTATTCTTCCTAAATAAAAGAAAGCATAACAAAAGACCAAAGAAAAAACAACACCAGCTATTTGTTGTACAATAGTTATCGTATC
>OMVB01000068.1 GCA_900314395.1 uncultured Prevotellaceae bacterium
ACTCAAAATCATAAACGCTATACTCACCTAAATCACCTAAAGATTCATAGATTTCATTATTCCAGTACCAAGCATATGTTCCATTTCTGCACGTTCTGTATGAACAACACCCTGAAAAACATAGGGAAACAAAAATAATAATAAATATCCTTTTCATAACTTATTTATCTTATTTACCGCTCTTTTATATGTGTCAAAGGTAATAGGTGCAGCTATAAGCCCATTTTCATTATAATAACCTATTTTTCTGATAGGTTTATACTCTGATGACAACCCTATTGTATTAGCTGACGGCGGTATTATTTCCCAATAATAGCCTAAAACCACGCTGGGCTGCTCGCTACTTTTTATAATGTTTTTCTTATCTATTGGCGACGGTTCCGCAGCACCAAAACTATCATGTGTCCCTTTAGGGTGCGAATGAACGTCATAAGCAACATACTCATTTTTTGCTCTCAATTCATCGATTGTCCTTGACATGGATATAGACTCTTCGTTACCTTCGCAAACTGATGTAATTGAGCCCTTTACGCCGACTGAAAAACCATGTTCGTGTCCATTCTGCTCGGTTAAATCAAATACTTCTTCCATTGTATCAACAACCTCGTTTGTGGGTATAAGAATGGAAGAAGAAAGACTACTTATGGGTGTAGTTCTTCCCTTTTTGTTATTCTTTTTTATCTTCTTTTGTTCATCAGAAGATAAAACCAAATATTTCTTCTTATCATCAATTCCATCCGTCCCTATTAATTTACCCGAGAGATTGTAATAATCTCCAAAATAACATCCATTCGGATCGACGATATTCGCAGGGCTATTGGCGCAGTAGGTATAGGGGCTCAGTGAGGGGTATTTGCCCATGAGGGGGTCCGGGGTGGACCAGCGCATTAGTGCGGGGTCGTAGCTCCGGGCTCCGAAGTCGTACAGATGCGCATCCAGGGCGTTGTCCAGTTCCTTCCCCGTGAACTTGTACTGCTGCAGCGACAGCTGTCCGGTTGCATAGCCGTTTCCGCAGAGTCCGTCCGAGGATGAGTATGTCACCGTCACCACGCCTGCCGTAAGGGCAGATAATGGCGTCATCGGCCCTGTCATCGCTAATAATGACAGAAGCAAAGAAGTGTATATCAAACCGTTATGATGTCCTCTTGCCATATCAATAAGGGCGTTTCGTTGTTCCTTTTATAGGACGCCAACTTACTCAAAAATAACTTAAGCGCCAGTCTTTAATTACGAGAGTATTATAATTCATATTTTAATGGCACCTTTAGACTATCACAGAATAAAACAAAACTTTTTTGCTTGTCAAATACTATCAATGAATCACACATAATAGAGTTTTCTCTTCCAAGAATATAGTAGTTGTCTACCCAATGGGGCCACATGTCATTTTTTTCCTGACATACAATATATTTATCATTATATAATACTGAAAATCTCTTCGGTTCCACTCCTCTTTTTTTTAATTGTTCCACAAGATAATCTCTCATAGGACGTTCCTTGTTGGGCTTAACCACAAAGCCTATAATAATTATTACAAAAGAAAGAATAAGCAAGGACCATAGTTCCTTCCATTTGTTGCGTGTTTTCATATTTTACCATTGAACAAGTTTCATTTCCTTTTCTTTCAAGCCTAAACTGTCGCGTAGCTGAAAGTAATCTTCCTTATATTCCATTGCCCAAATGTTATCTTTTTTTATTCCTCCAAGTTCTATGATGTAGTATCTCACAATTTCATATTCATAATTCAATGAATATGTAATAATGTAACTATCATTATAATAAGCCCCGTGTATTCCTGCTAGGATGTTCCCAGGGATTTCTTTTGTGTTATTCTCTATTGTATAAAAATCATCGTTTAAATAATAGCCAGTATCTCCGATTCTTTTTATGCATCCAGTTGCTAATAAGGATATAAAAAAAGCGAAAGCACAAAATAAAAAGTATTTCATATAACTATTGTTATTAATTATCTGATAGATGTCCAAATATAAAACTGATAT
>OMVB01000039.1 GCA_900314395.1 uncultured Prevotellaceae bacterium
TGAGAATCTCGAGTACTAACCGTTATACGAACCCAGCGTTTCGTTTGGGACTGCAAAGATAGGTAATTTTTTTGTCTCTCCAAATTTTTTATCATATTTTTGTATTCTAAATCAAAAATCGAAGATATGACACTTATCAAATCAATTTCCGGCATCAGGGGAACCATCGGAGGCAACCCCGGGGACGCCCTCACTCCTGTAGACATCGTCAAATTTGTATATGCGTATTCCGCCCGCCTGAAGACTCAGGCCCCCAAGGCAGAAAAGTACAAGGTAGTGGTTGGCCGTGACGCCCGCCTCTCCGGAGAGATGGTGGAGCAGCTTGTTTGCGGCACACTGGTCGCCTGTGGAATTGATGTTATCAAGGCAGGTCTTGCATCCACTCCTACAACGGAACTGGCCGTTCGTTTTTCAAATGCAGACGGCGGAATCATCCTTACCGCATCCCACAACCCGCGCCAGTGGAACGCCCTCAAACTTCTTAACGATCAGGGCGAATTCCTTACCGCAGAGCAGGGAGAAGCCATCCTGCGCCTTGCAGAAAGCGATGATTTCCAGTTTGCCGATGTAGACGGAATCGGCCATATCACTGAGCACGATTTCACGCGGGAGCACATCCAGAGCGTACTTGACTTGGAGGCAGTTAACGTAGAGGCTGTCCGCAAGGCAGGCTTCAAAGTTGTGGTAGACGCAGTGAACTCCGTTGGCGGAATTATAATGCCGGCAATGCTGGAAGCACTTGGCGTAGAGGTAGTTAAGCTCAATTGCGAGCCCACCGGCCAGTTCGCCCACAACCCTGAACCCCTTCCCGCAAACCTTGTGGACCTGCGCAAAGCGGTAGTAGAGAACAAGGCGGACTTGGGCGTTTCCGTAGACCCTGACGTAGACCGCCTTGCCTTCATTTGCGAGGACGGAGAGCCCTTTGTAGAGGAATACACCCTTGTCAGTGTTGCCGATTACCTGTTCCGCCGCGCCCGCAGGATTGCCGATGCCAAAGGTATCACCCTTGAAGAGGCAACCGCTCCGTACAAGCCCGTGGCCTGCTCCAACCTTTCATCTTCACGCGCACTGCGCGATGTGGCTGAATCCTATGGCGGCAAGTACCTGAGCTCTGCCGTGGGAGAGGTGAACGTCACCACCCTCATGCACAAGTGCGACGCCCTCATCGGCGGAGAAGGAAACGGAGGCGTAATCTACCCTGCAAGCCACTACGGCCGTGACGCCATGACCGGCGTGGCCCTCTTCCTGAGCAGCCTCGCAGACAGGAAACTGACGACATCGGCCCTTAAAAAGACCTTCCCGGCATACTTCATCGCAAAGAATAAAATCGAACTCTCAGACAAAGCGCTGATAGACAAGATATTGAGCGAGCTCAAGAACATCTATGCCAAGGAAGAAATCAACGACATCGACGGAGTAAAGATAATCTTCGAGGCCAAGAAGCAGTGGGTACACCTGCGCCGCTCCAACACAGAGCCCATCATCCGCATATACTCAGAGGCCGGCACCATGGAAGAAGCCGAAGCCCTTGGCAATGAGGTTATCAAGGTCGCCCAGACTATCATAAATAACAAATAATGTTTTCATTCAGGACGACACCGCTGGAGGACCAGACAGACAAAGCTTTGCTCGACGGCAAAGTAGCCTGCTTCTGCACCCAGAACTGCTGGGACACCTACCGCGACCGCTATATGTACCAGCTCTTTGCGCAGCGCGGCAACCTTCAGCTGGTGATGAACCCCCGCGACACGGAGCTCACCCCCGGAACCAACCATATCCAGTTTGACGGCGCCTCCCAGCTTGAGGGGCTTTCCGCCGTTGTGGTAGAGATCCAGGACGTTGGCGCACGGTATTTCAACTACACGAAGGATGTCTTCCGCCTGATGTCGGTTTTGTCCGATATGGCCGATGACGCTCCGGCGATGTACGTTGTAGACCATATCAACCCTTCCGGCAGGTTTGTAGAGGGCTCCATCCCCGGTGATGACAAGGAGGACTTCGTCCCCAAAGTGGCTCACCGTCACGGACTTACGCTGGGAGAGCTGTGCGTCCTGTACTACAATGAAACAGGCGCCCGTTTCCCGCTTCATGTGATATCGGCACATGCAAGCGATGCAACCCGCCAGCTGCTGCCCTGGACGATTGCGCCGGCATCGGACATCCCGGGAATGTTCACATCGCTGATGTACAGCGGCGGCGGACTCTGGAACAACACGTCCATTACTCCTGCCATCGGAACATCCCGTCCGTACGAGTACTTCGGTGCGCCGTTCATCAAGCCCACCATGGACAATATTCCTGTCCCTGAGGGCGTCCTTATGCGCACCTGCTCCTTCACTCCTGCCGCCGGCAGGTATCTGGGGGAGCGCTGCTACGGCTACCAGATAATGCTTGTTCCGGGATATGAATACCATTCCCTTCTTCATACGCTGCAACTGATGCGCTTCTTTACGGAAAGGTACTCCCAGTTTGAGATTTATCCGGACTTCTACAAGAAGCTGTCAGACCCCGTCATGGCATCCTTCATCCACGGGGAAATATCGCTGAACGGCCTCCGGGAGCACGTCAAGGTAGAGGAGCAGAAGTGGATTCGCAAGGCCAAACGTTTCTGTCTTTACGACGACCAGCCACTGCGAATGAAATAAAAAAGAGGCGAAAAGTTTGTTTTGTAGCGGGAAATGTCTATATTTGCAGGCTCAAATGAGAAACTATATAGTAAAATCTTAAATATTTAAGTAAAATGAAGAAAGGAATACATCCCGAAACCTACCGTCTTGTAGCTTTCAAGGATATGTCAAACGACACAGTATTCGTTACCCGCTCATGCGCAACCACCAAGGAAACCCTTGAGGTTGACGGAGTTGAGTATCCCGTAGTAAAGGTGGAGATTTCCAATACTTCCCACCCGTTCTACACCGGCAAAGTTAAGCTTGTTGATACCGCCGGCCGTGTTGACAAATTCTACCAGCGCTACAAGAATCGTCAGAAGTAAGAGCTTCTATCATAATAGGTATAAAAAAGGTGTTCAAAGGATTTGGACACCTTTTTTATTTTGCATATATTTGTAGGAGATGCACAAACAGTTAATAGAAAACCATAATTATATGCTTCTGAGAAAAACCACATTGGCCTTTGCCGCCCTTGTTCTGGGGGGCATCGGCACTTTTGCCCAGACCAAAGAAGAACTTGCGGAATGGGACGGCCAGGAATGCACAAGCATTTTCGCAGGCCGCCTGGCCACGGTGGACGGGTCCGTAATCACCAGCCACACCTGTGACGGCGTTTCGCACACCTGGATATCCATGGAAAAAGCTGCGGACCATCCTGCCGGCGCAATGCATAAAATATATAAGGGTATGCGCTGGACCAAGTTCAAAGGAGACACCACAGGAGTAAAATGTGTAGGAGAAATCCCCCAGGCCCCGCATACATATGCTTATATAGACACCGGATATCCCTGCATGAACGAGAAGCAGCTGGCCATTGGTGAATCCACCTTTACCGGTCCGGACACCCTGATCAACAAAGACGCGATGTTCATGATAGAGGAACTGGCGCGCATTGCGCTAATGCGCTGCGACAACGCCCGTTCCGCAATCCGCCTCATGGGAGCCCTGGCAGAGGTCTATGGCTACGGAGACGGCGGTGAGGCCCTTACCGTTACGGATAAGAATGAGGCATGGCTCTTTGAAATCTGCGGGGTAGGCAAGACAAAGACCGGCGCCGTCTGGGCCGCACAGAGGATTCCGGACGATGAGGTGGCTATTGTAGCTAATATTCCCCGCGTCGGAAAGGTAGACCGCAGCAATCCGGACTTCTACATGTGCTCTGACAATGTAGAGTCCGTTGCCCTGGAATACGGTCTTTGGGACGGAAAAGGAGACTGCGTTTTCTGGAAGGCTTACAACGTGCCCCGTGCAAAGGGCCGCAACTACAGCATCCGTGACTGGTTTGTGCTCAATGCCCTTGCCCCTTCACTGGGCCTTACCATGGACATGGAGGAGCTTCCGCTATCCGTGAAGCCGGAGAAGGGAAAGATTTCCGTACGTGAGGTAATGGCTTATCTCAGAGGTACTTACGAGGGCACGGATGCGGATATGTGCAAGAACTGGCTCATAGAGGTTCCCGCCAAGGGAGACAAGCCCGCATACAAGAAGGTGAGCCCCCAGGCGAATCCCTGGCTCACAGCCACTACCAGGAACACTCTTAATACGATAGCCCCCGGGACAATCGAATTTGTCCGCACGCTGGCCGTGGCATGGTGCTCTTATTCCACCGTTCTCCAGTCCAGGAACTGGCTGCCGGACGGCATCGGCGGCTTGCTCTGGTATGGCGTTGACAACCCCGGACAGAGCCCCCGTATCCCCATCTTCGCCGGTGGTAACAAACTGCCCAAAGCCTTTGATTTCTGCGGTCAGAAGCAGTACAAGGCCGATTGTATCCTTTGGCAGTTCCGCCGTGCCAACCGCCTGGGCACAGTTGAATGGCAGACCAACAAGAAGCTTTTTGACGATGCTATCCTTAAGATAGAAGACCTTGGTTTTGACGGTCTGGCCCAGCTGGAGGCAGATTATTCAAACGCAGAAAACAAGCCTGATGTCCTTGACGCTTATACGGCAAAGGTTTACGAGGCCGCTGCTGCCACCTGGCAGAAGCTGGAGGAGGACCTCTGGCATAAACACGGAAGGGGATTCTAATACCTGAAATTGTGTCTGTACCCTGGAAGAAGATACTTAAGAAGGCGCTTAAGGTGGTCAAAGTGCTGGCCATCAGCCTTGGTGTGCTGTGGCTGGTGCTCCTTGTAGTTTTGCAGCTGATGCTTACGGAGCGTTTCCTACGCAGCGCGGCGGAAAAGTATCTTCCGGATGTGATAGAAGGGGCGGACGTAACCTTCGGCCACATAAAGGCATCGGCAATAAAAAGTTTCCCCAACCTGAGGGTGGAAATCGACAGTGTATGCATAAGCTATTCGCATGACAGGTGGGCCGCTTATGACAGCCTGCCCGGCATCCAGAATCCGCTGTCGCAGGCGGGAAGGGGAGAGGTGAAGGATACTCTTGCAAGTTTCTCAAAGCTCTCTGTGTCAGTTTCTTATATAGCCCTGCTTAAAGGAACGATTTCTATAAGTGATATATCCCTGAGTGACAGCCGGATTTTTGTAAGACAGTTCGACAGCACGCAGTCCAACCTGAATGTTTTCAAATTCATGAACGCGGCACCGGATACCCTGGCTGTTCAGCCGGAACCGGAGGGAGAAGCGCCGGACATCGTCTTCCACGATGTCGCGTTAAAAGGCCGCACCCTTGCTGTCTATACAAATACTGCTGATACCCTGTTTGCCGCGCTTGGCAGCCGTAATATAGAAATCGGTGGCAACATCGCCATACGCAAACCGTTCAGGGCCAAACTGACGGCGCAGATGGACAGCGTTTTCGTCAGCGGCAGAACTGCCACGGATACCATTGCCGCGGGGCTTAACCATCTTGGGATAGAGCGCAGCCGCGGATACCATCATCTCACCGCCGACGGCCGTACTTTCGTTGCCATGGGAGGTAGCGGACGCATGATGCTTCCGGTTAACCTTGACGGCCGCTTCCGTTTCCCGGGAGGTTCTCCTGACAAACTGAAAATAAGGGACTTGCGTCTTAAACTGGCATCTTTCTCCCTGACAGGGGAATCGGACATGGAATTCCTTGGAGACAGCGTAGCCATCAAGGCAAAAGCCGCGGTGGACAGTTGCAATGTGGCCAAGATCCTGAAGGATTTTGCGCCGCTGATAGGTCCTGAATCCAAAAAACTTTATTCAGACGCCGATGTTTCACTGACGGCCAGCTGCGACGGAATCCTGTCTTTTGAACCTTTCCGCCTGCCGCCGCTTACAGCCAACCTGAAGATTCCTGATTCCAAAATAAGACATGCCGACGTTCCGGAGACCGGAAGAATCGCCGCCGATGTTGAACTGGTGTCGGACAAAAAGGGCTTTGCAACGGCTACCGCGCGCGATTTGCACCTGTCGTTTGCCGGGGTCAAGCTGGACGGAAAGGGCACTGCAAAAGATTTGCTCGGTGCCGATCCCCTGCTGGATTTGGATGCAACTGCATCGGCAGACTTGCAGAAGCTGAGTGTTTTCCTGCCCGATGATGCCACGGCAGAAGGCCGTGTTGATGCCAAGCTGAAGGGCAAGGCCAAGTTGTCTGAATTCGGCCCCGGCCGTTTTGCCGGCGCCAACCTGGACGGTTTCCTGGTGTCCGACGGACTTACTTACAGGGACAGTTCGGTTGTAGCTTATCTGGGCAAGACGGACGTTCAGCTGACCAAAAAACCGCGTGCCGGCAAGGATGATGTTATGCTTATCGTAGAGGGCCAGGTGGACAGTGTTTACGCCGCACTTGGACCTGTTACAAGGATTCGCGGAAAGGCTTTGGATATTGCAATCAGCGATGTGGATGCTTCCGTTAACGCACAGCGCCTGTCATTGATAGGGGAGGATTCCCTTTTCCTTGCCCTCAAGAACAGCCGCAACTATGTCAAGGCCAACCTTACAGAGGCTCAGGACAGTAAAATCAGCAGCCTGACTGTGTCATCGGACAACGAGGGACTGTTCCTGCGCAACGGCAAGCAGATGCTGGGCCTGCGAAGCGCCCAGCTTACGACTTCCGGAACCCGCAGCTTTGAGAAGGGCGCAAGGACAAGAAGCCGCAGGAAGCATGTACTTGATTCCCTGCAGAAAATCTGGCCCGGAACGCCGCGGGATTCCCTTTTTGCCAAGATGATGCGCCAGCGGGGCGACGCGCGCCGTGGGCGCGGAGCCGGGCGCGGGGAAGGACGCCGCGGAGGACGGATGGAGCAGGACCTGCCGGATTACATGCAGGATAAGTCCTTCCGCACGCAGGATATCAGCTTCCGCCTGGACGAGTCCCTTGCCAAGTACTTCAGGGAGTGGAACCTGGAGGGTTTCGTCAATGTGGAGCGCGGATTCGCCGCCACTCCTGAGTTCCCTCTCAGGACCAGGATCTCCACTTTGCAGGGACACTTTAACAATAACGAAATTGTAGTTGATTCCATAGGCGTAAAGAGCGGTCAGTCAGACCTTTCCGCACATGCGACGCTGTCCGGCTTAAGGAGGGCCCTCCTTGGCCGCGGAACTGTACGGCTGGATGCTAACGTGTATTCCCGCAACCTGGATGCCAATGAGATTATCGCCGCCATGACAGCTGGCCAGGCGTATGCACAGGAGCACGCCGGGGAAACCGTTGCCGCAGAGGGTGAGATTTCAGAGAGCAACGCCGGAGCCCTGGAAACCATCGAGGACAGCACAGCCCGTATGCCGCTTATTGTAGTTCCGGCCAACCTTAACGTCAGCATCGGCCTCAGGGGAGACACAATAAAGTATTCCACTTTGCTGATAGATTCCTTCCGCTCGCAGATCCTAATGAAGGAGCGCTGCCTGCAAGTGTCGGGAACATCGGCAACTTCCAACATGGGAAATATCTCCCTGGAGGGCTTCTATTCCACTAAGAGCCGCAAGGACCTGAGTGTAGGCTTCGACCTTAACCTCAGGGACATCACCGGGGAAAAAATCATTACCCTGATACCTCAGGTGGACACTTTGCTGCCGCTGCTCAAGTCCTTCAGGGGCAAGCTGGACTGTGAGTTCGCGGCTACATCGGACCTTGACACCAATATGAATTTTGTCCGGGAATCAATCAACGGACTTATGCAGATTAACGGACATAACCTTACTATCGAGCAGGACAAGACCATCCGCAAGATTACCAGGCTGCTGCTGTTCAAGAACAAGAAGACGGGTGTCATTGACGAAATGTCCGTCCGCGGAGTTATAGGGGATGCCCAGCTGGAGATTTTCCCCTTCGACCTTACTGTGGACAGGTACAAGCTGGCCCTTGGCGGCCTGCAGAACTTTGACGGCACCTTCAATTATCATATTTCTGTGCTTAAGTCCCCGATTCCATGGAAGTTCGGTATTAACCTGAAGGGTAATTTCGACAAGTGGAAATGGCGCTTCGGCGGAGCTAAGTACAAGAAGATAGACACTCCGGTTTACACCCGCCAGCTTGATACTGCCAGGGTGAACCTGCGCAACTCCATAAGGAATATTTTTGAGAAGGGCGTATCCCTGGCCCTGGAGCAGAGCCGTGCGGAGGTCTCCAATATCCGTTCCGATTCCGCTGTCAAGGAGGCCGATGCCGTACAGGCGGCCGACACCCTTTCCGCACAGGAGCTCCGCCAGATGGATTCGCTGATGGTAGACCAGACTTCTCTGCTTGTCAAGGAAACCGTCGCTGCCCCGGACAGCCTGAACCTGAACCTTCCCAAAAAACGTTAACTCCCTGTTAAGGAAAAACAGGTTTGTAAAGTCAGAAAATATTCATATATTTGCAGCCCTTTCGGACTCAGATTGTGACAGCTTCCCAAGGTCACCTTCGGCGATGGACACGTGTTACTGTCTTCCGGAAGGCCTTTGCGGGTGTGTTGAAATTGGTAGACAAGCTAGACTTAGGATCTAGTGCCTCCGGCGTATGGGTTCGAGTCCCTTCACCCGCACAGACCGGGTAACTTCTAAAGAGGTTGCCCGATTTTTGTGTATTCCACGGGAGTTTGTTGCGGTATCGGAAATAATGGTTATATTTGCGTAACAAAATTGTTTTTCTTATGGAAAGTCCGTTCGTTTACTATCGTCAGGTGACCGGAAAAAACTTCCTGGGGCATAAGGAAGAGTGTGCGGTCCTGGGCAATATCCTGCAACAAGGGGAGCATGCTGCAATCTACGCTCCGCCAAAGAGCGGCAAGTCTTCGCTCATCCAGCAAACCCTGATGAAGACAAGAATGGCCGGCTTCCAGTTCAGCGTGGGGGAGTTCAACCTTATCAACATCCGCGAGGGCGTCAAATTCCTGCTCCGTTACGGAAGCACCGTCCTGCGCTCTGTGGCGGTGTCCCCGGGAGAATATGCAGAGCTTATAAAAACCTACCTTGACGGGACCCACTTCGTCTTCGATTCCAAGGACTATCAGGAGTCCGATGCCATAATCTCCACCAACTGGGACCTTGACGATGCGGACATGGAGGCTATCCTGTCGCTGCCGTTCCGTATCTGCCGTGACAAGCGGCTGAACCTTATCCTGATCATGGATGAGTTCCAGAATATCCTGCTCTGCGACGAGGGCGAGAAGATTTGCGCCGTCCTTGGCAACTGTATGGAAAAATTCAGTGACAGGGAAAATGATTCTCCGGGACGATGCAGCCTTGTTTTCTGCGGTTCGATGGTAAATGCGATGGAAGGCATTTTCCGCCATAAAAACTGGTTCTACCGCTATACGACTATAGTTTCCATTGACACCCCGGAAGAAAAGGAAATAATCGAATACATTCACAGGGGCTTCATGCTCAGCGGCAAGGAAATAGACCGCGCGCTGCTTCACGGAGTGTGTGAGCTCTTCCGCCGCAACATGTGGTACATCAACCACTTCGTCGCCATATGTGATTCTCTGTCAAGAGGTTACATAGTTGAGTCGATGCTTATGGAGGCCCTCCGGACCATTATTTCCATCCATGAGCCCCGTTTCTTCGCGATGGTAGAGGACCTGACTTTCTACCAGATAAGCCTTCTCAAGGCCCTGATGGAGGGGAATACCCGCTTCAGCGGCATCGAAATAATTCAAAAATATAACCTTAGCAGCTCGGCAAACGTGAAAAGGCTCAAGGAAGCCCTGCTGAAGAAGGAAATCATTTATTACAAAGACAAGGATACGCCTCTTATCGCCGATCCTTTGTTTGAATACTGGTTAAAGAAATATTACTTCGTATAATATGGCACGTAAACAGAAACTCGTAGTTTTGACCGGCGCCGGAGTAAGCGCAGAAAGCGGTCTGGACACCTTCCGCGACAGTGGGGGACTGTGGGGAAAATATGACCCCCAGGTGGTTGCGTCAATCGACGGCTGGTACAAGGACAGGGGTCTTTTGATAGACTTCTACAATAACCTGCGCGTAGAGCTGAAGGACAAAAAACCCAACAAGGCCCATCTCCTCATCGCTTCCCTTGAGGACAAGTATGATGTTACTGTTGTCACACAGAATGTTGACAATCTTCATGAACGTGCCGGCAGCTCCCGCATTATCCATTTGCACGGGGAACTCACGAAGGTCCGCCCGGAAAACGGGGAGTACGACCGCAGCTACTCAGAGAAGGAGGTAATAGATATCGGCTACGGCACCATCGCCCTTGGTGAAACCGCTCCCAACGGGAGCCAGTTGCGTCCGCATATCGTATGGTTCGGGGAGGCTGTTCCCAAGATCGAAAGGGCGATAGAGGCGGTGGAAAACGCTGATATACTGCTGATTGTGGGCACGTCGCTCCAGGTTTATCCTGCCGCCGGCCTTTACCGGTACGCCGATCCTCATATTCCTATTTATATCATCGACCCCAAGGATGTTGCCATCCGCGACGGGCGGATCAATCATATAAAGGATGTGGCATCGGCCGGAATGGAAAGATTTATAGAGATTCTTGAAAAAAATTGAGCCTCAAGGTATTGTGAATCAAAAAAGAATTTCTACCTTTGCAGTCCGCTATAGAAAAAGGAGGTGGAAACAAGATGATTATAGTACCTGTAAAAGAAGGCGAGAACATAGAGAGAGCCCTTAAGAGATTCAAGAGGAAGTTTGAAAAGACCGGCGCCATCCGTGAGCTCCGTGCCAGGAAGAACTTTGAGAAGCCTTCAGAGAAAAAGAGAGTCCAGATGCAGAAAGCTATCTACGTACAGCACCTGCAGCTCATGGACGAGCAGTAAATTTATATATATTTATGACCGATGAGCTCATCAAGATCCGCCCGTGGAGGGAACGGACGCTTACGGCCCGAAAACTTTAAGAGTTTTTAAACAATGTACGCAATTGTAGACATTGCCGGACAGCAGTTCAAAGTAGAGGCTGGTTCCAAGATTTTTGTCAACAGGCTCGCAGCAAAGAAAGACGAGACCGTAGAGTTTGACAAAGTACTCCTTATAGAGAATGAGGGTGCAGTTAAGGTTGGTGCTCCTTATGTAAAAGGCGCCGTTGTAAAGGCTACCGTTCTTGCCGACGATATCAAGGCCAAGAAGGTGCTTGTGTTCAAGAAAATCCGTCGCAAAGGCTTCCAGAAGCTTAATGGCCACCGCCAGAAACTCACCTGGATCCGTGTTGATGCTATCGCTTAACAATTTGAGGAGGAATTAATTATGGCACATAAAAAAGGTCAATCAAGTTCTAAGAACGGTCGTGAATCACATAGCAAACGACTCGGACTCAAGAAGTCAGGCGGTCAGGTTGTAAAGGCCGGAAACATCATCGTACGTCAGAGGGGTACTGTTCACAACCCGGACCTCAATGTAGGTATGGGTAAGGACCACACTCTTTACGCACTTGTAGACGGCACCGTTAAGTTCACCCGCAAGAGAAACGACAAGTCATACGTGTCCGTAGTTCCCTTCGAGAACTAAGGGCCCGGAGTCTGGTGTAAGAAAATGAGAGGACTGCACTCGGGAGCCGATGTGCCGTCCTTTCTTTGTTTTAGAAAAAATAACATATGCTAACGCTCAAGGTGCTCCGTGAAAATCCGGAGCTTGTAATCAAGAAACTGGCTGTAAAAAACTTTGACGCAGCCGCATTGGTAGAGGAAATTATCCGTCTGGACGACAACCGCAAGGCCCTCCAGACCAGCAGCGACGCCATTCTGGCAGAGCAGAAAAAGTTCGCCGCCCAGATAGGCCAGCTTATGAAACAGGGCCTCAAGGCAGAGGCCGAGGCCGCCAAGGCAGAGGTCGCCGCCCTTAAGGCCAGGTCCAATGACCTTCTTGCCCAGGCTGATGCCAACAACAAGGAGCTGGAAGCCAAGCTCGTGCTTCTTCCCAACATGCCCTGCGACCTTGTTCCGGAAGGAAAGGGTGCAGAGGATAACGTTGTTGTCAAGATGGGCGGTCCGGAGCCTGCTCTCCCGGAGAACGCTCTTCCGCACTGGGAACTTGCAAAGAAATACGACATCATCGATTTTGACCTTGGCGTGAAGATTACCGGCGCCGGTTTCCCGGTTTACAAAGGCAAGGGCGCACGTCTCCAGAGGGCGCTCATCAACTACTTCCTGGACAAAAATACAGCCGCCGGTTACAAAGAGGTTGAACCTCCTGTAATGGTTAATGCTGCATCAGGATTCGGTACCGGCCAGCTTCCGGACAAAGAGGCACAGATGTATTATTGCGGCCTGGACGATTTCTACCTGGTTCCTACTGCAGAGGTGCCCGTTACCAATATCTTCCGCGATGAAATCCTTGCACCCGAGGCCCTGCCCCAGAAACTTACCGCCTATACTCCTTGCTTCCGCCGCGAGGCCGGTTCTTACGGTAAGGATGTAAGGGGACTCAACCGCCTGCATCAGTTCGACAAAGTAGAGATTGTCCGCGTAGAAAAGCCGGAAAACAGCTATGCCGCCCTGGACCAGATGGTTGCACATGTAGAGGGTATTGTTAACGAACTCGGACTCAAGTACCGCATCCTTCGTCTTTGCGGCGGCGATTTGAGCTTCACCTCTGCAATTACCTACGACTTCGAGCTTTGGTCAGCAGCACAGGGCCGCTGGCTGGAGATTTCTTCAGTTTCTAACTTCGAGAGCTATCAGGCCAACCGCCTGCACCTCCGCTACCGCGACGAGAATGGCAAGACCCAGCTTTGCCATACTCTTAACGGAAGCTCACTGGCACTGCCAAGAGTGGTAGCCGCCCTGCTGGAGGACAACCAGAAAGACGGTTACATAGAGATCCCGGAGGTCCTCAGGCCTTATACCGGTTTCGACCGCATTGACTAAGGAAAGAATCATACTAGGAATTGACCCCGGAACCAACCTGCTTGGTTTCGGGATCATCCGTGTAACAGGCCGCAAGGCAGAGTATGTAGACATGGGCGTCCTGGACCTTCGCAAAGAGAAAGATGCTTACTCCAAGCTCAAGGCCATATACGACTGTATATCAGAGGTTTGCAAGACCTATCAGCCGGACGAGATGGCCCTTGAATCGCCTTTCTACGGCAAGAACGCCCAGGTAATCCTAAAGCTCGGGCGCGCCCAGGGAGCCGCCATGATGGCCGGACTCCAATATGGCATCCAGGTCTTCGAGTACGCTCCCAGAAAGGCAAAGGAAGCCATTGTAGGCAACGGCGCCGCCTCCAAGGAACAAGTGGAAATGATGCTTGAAAAAACACTCGGCGTCAAGCTGGATACCAAGCATCTGGACGCAACAGACGCCCTTGCCATAGCAATGTGCCACTTCTTCCAGAGCACAAATCCACTCGCATCGGCAGGCAACTCCAAAGGTTGGGAAAATTTTGTAAAAAATAATCCCGACCGCATTAAACCTTAACCTCCATTAATTGTCTAACAATAGAATTTATACTATAATTTTATAAGTATTTTTTATAGTATCCTATGCTATTTAGTAAGGCCATGGACCCTTATTATTTGGCCTTACTAAATAGCATAGGATTATTTGAAGATTATTTGTTGATAATCAGTAGGATATATTATATGAATTTCAGGAGACTCTTTGCGCTGATCTTTGCGCTAATCGTAATTCCGCTTTCCCTGGCAGCCCAGTCCAGAACCAAAATCCAGTTGGTGTTGAAGGATGCTGTAACCGGTGAACCCGTTTCATTTGCAACGGTATCCCTCACCAAAGACGGCGAATCAAAACCCGCCAAATACGTACTCAGCGCCGACGACGGTTCTGCAACCATCGAAAGCGTAGCTGCCGGAAAATACACCCTTAAGGCAGAACTCATGGGCTACAAAGCCTATGAACAGAAGGTAGAGGTAGCAAGGGGAGCCTCCCTGAATCTTGGCGAGCTGCAGGTTCAGCCGGACAGGGAAATGCTCAACGCAGCAAGCGTAACGGCAGCCGGTAACCCTATCATTATGAAGAAGGACACCATCGAGTATAACGCCACCTCCTTCAAAACCACCGACAACGATATGCTGGAGGACCTCCTGAAGAAACTCCCGGGAGTGGAAATCAGTGAAGACGGTACCGTTACAGCCAACGGAAAAACCATCAACAAGATTACCATCGGCGGAAAAACCTTCTTCCTGGACGACCCTCAGCTGGCCACAAAGAACATCCCTGCAAAGATAATTGAAAAGGTTAAAGTCGTAGACAAAAAGTCAGACCAGGCCCAGTTCACCGGCATCGATGACGGTGAGGAAGAAACCGTAATCGACCTTTCCATCATGTCCGGAATGATGAACGGCCTCTTTGGAAACGTAATGGCCGGCGGCGGACACGACTGGCGCAAGAATGACACCGGAGAAAACATCTCCGCAGGTGACGGCGACGCCCGATACCAGGCTGCCGCATTCGTGGGTAAGTTCACAAAAAAAAACCAGCTCAGCTTTATCCTTAACGGAAACAACACCAACAACCGCGGATTTAACGACCTTGCAGGCAGCATGATGCAGGGCATGCGCGGTGGCGGTGGCGGCATGGGCCGCGGACAGGGCGGTTTTGGCGGCAACAACGGCATCAGCACCTCCTGGATGGGCGGTCTTAACGGCAACTTCACCCTCTTCGACGACAAAATGGACCTTGGAAGCAACTACCTTTACAACGCCACCAAGAAACATGTAGAGGAGCAGAGCGTCAGGGCAACCCACATGGACGGCTATGACCTAATTTACACCAACCCCGACGGCTTCAACAATACCAATACCTACGGCAACCGCCTGGGAGCCCGTATGGAGCATAAGTTCTCTGAAAACACATCCCTCCTGTTCCAACCCCATTTCAACATCGGCTCGGGAGACTATCATGAGTTCTCAAGCTTCGACACCCAGTCCGACTATTTCACCGGCACAACAAAGAAGGTGAACGACGGCTTCAACAACAATACAGGAGAGAACAAGAGCTTCTCTGCAAGCGGTTTCCTCCTCCTGAGGCAAAGGCTCGGAAAGCCCGGCAGGACCATTTCCGTCAACTTCCGTTACAACTTCTCCAACAACGACCTGGACGGCTTCAACCAGAGTTTGAAGAACGTCTATGACGATGCCGGAGTGCTTTCAGATGCCGATATCACAAACCAGCGCTTCACCCAGAACAGAAAGCAGAGGACATTGTCCGGCCGCGCAACTTACACGGAGCCTCTGGGCGGCAACTTCTACCTTGAAGCCAACTACCAGCTTAGCTGGAACAAGAATACATCTGAAAAGACAACCTACAACACTGGCGGCGCTCCTGTATTTACAAAAGATCAGCATGACTACAACCGTAACGGAGAAACCGTGGATCCTTACTACAGCAGCACCGTTCTCAACCGTTATTACAACCAGACCATCGGCGGAAACATCAAGTACCAGAAGGATAAATTCAACATCCAGGTGGGCTTGAGCGCCAATCCTACCGATACCCACAACGAGACCAACGGCAAATCTTATGACAACAAGGTTGTAAACTGGGCTCCGCAGGCGATGATGTGGATGGACCTTAGCGAGAATACCAACATCAGGGCCTTCTACTTCGGCCGTACTTCGCAGCCCTCCACTTCGCAGCTTATGGCTGTTCCGGACAACACGGACCCTCTGAATGTAAGCGTAGGTAACCCTAACCTGGAACCTTACTTTACCCACAGCTTCCGCGGCGAATACCGTTTCACCAACAAGAAATCCTTCACTTCCATCAACTTGAACCTGAACGGAAGCATGGCCAAGGATCCTATCGTAAGAGCTACCTGGGCAAGTTCCGGTACCCAGTTCTCACTGCCCGTAAACGGCCCTGATTCATATTCCGGTACCGCACGTCTGTTTATCAACTCGCCAATCGCGCGCTCCAACTTCTCTGTATTCTCAATGACCATGGGTTCATACAGCGAGTCATCGGCTTTCATCGGCAAGAGTGCACTGGATATGAGCGAATACTATGATGCAGAAAAGGGAGAGTTCTATTATGACAAGTTCTTCGGACGCTTCCCGGATATAAGCAAGGCCGACGAGTTCGCAAAGAATACCACCCGTTCCATCTCATTCATGGAAAGAATCCGCTTCACTTACCGTAACGACAAGGTAGAGGTGACTGCCGGCGCCCGCACAAGGCTTAACAAGGGTACTTATTCTTACGGAAACGTTGCCGATACAAAGACCTGGAGCAACCAGATTGACGGAAGCGTCAACCTTACCCTTCCCGCCGGATTCGGCTTCGTGACCGACGCCCGTTACAACTGGTACAACGGTTACACCACCGATCCCGGTTCACAGGTTATCCTGAATGCACAGGTAAGCAAACTGCTGTTCAATAACAGCGTAACCCTTACCCTTAAGGCATACGACCTCCTGAGCCAGGCAAAGAACCTTACTGTAACAAATACCAGCAACTATCATTTGGAGACAGTAAACAACACCCTTGGCAGGTATGTAATCCTGTCACTTACCTGGCGCTTCGGTAACTTTGGAAACATGAAGAATGCCCGCGGTCCGATGGGTGGCCGTCGCGGTCCCGGACGCCCGCCCCGTTAGGCGTTAAGCCGGGCTTTGCGATAAACGTCCTTGAGGACAAGTCCGGCAAGAGTCATCCCGAATATAGCCGTCACAGGGGCCGTGGTGCCGTTGATGACGGCTTTTTTCGTACACCATTCATGGTTCAGCAAATCTTCCCTTCCGGGGCCTGCCGTGGCTTTCGGGCACATGCAGGCATCTGTGCCACAGGTTTGGCATTCTGTGCCAAGGTTGGGAAGGACCTCATCGTCAAAGACACAGTAAAACTTCTTGGACGGCTTGACTCCTTTCTGGCGCATCTTCTTGCGGATAGCTGCGCCAAGCGGGCAGCCGCGCACTTTCCAGAACTCCGCCACCTGCACTTTAGTAGGGTCTACCTTGCAGGCCGCACCCATCGATGAAAACAGCGTGGCTTTGCTGCGGGATGCATTCAGAAGCAGCGTCATCTTGTCCTTAAGGCTGTCGATGGCGTCAATTACATAGTCATAACTGTCCAGATCGAAGGAATCGGCAGTCTCCTGGCTGTAAATTTCCTGTATGGAGGTTATGTTGGCGGCCGGGTTGATTTCCAGCAGCCGCTCCTTCAGGGCGTCGGTTTTTACTTTGCCGATGGTTTTAAGGGTGGCCATCAGCTGACGGTTTACATTGGTGATGCAAACCCTGTCCGAATCCACTATGGTGATGTTTTTGATTCCTGAACGGAGCAGTCCCTCTGCGCACCAGCTGCCAACGCCGCCGATGCCGAAGATAATGACGGACGTGCCCTCAAGTCGCTCCATTATCCGGTCTCCTACAAGCAGTCTTGTGCGGTTGTATATAGCTCTTTCCTTGCTGTTCATGCCTATTTTCTAAGATGTTCCGGAATAAAAGCCCTTACTATCATCGCCAGGAAAAGAAGCAGGAAGAGCATTGTGCATACGCGGCCGGGCACGTCTCCTACGCGGGCGAAGAAGGTGACATCGGACCGTAAATTGATTTTTCCAGTAAGGACTGTCTTTTCCCACCAGGGCCCTTTCAGCACCACATCTCCGCGGCTGTTGATGATGCCGGAAATACCGGTGTTGCCGCAGCGGGCGATGTCCCTGCGCAGCTCGATAGCCCTGATTCTGGCATAGCTGAAGTGCTGCCTATAGCCGGGGGTGTTGCCCCACCATGCGTCGTTGGTGATTATGGTCATGGCTTTTGCGCCCTTGCGGACATAGCCTGTGCAGTATTCCCCGTAAACGGATTCGTAGCAGATGGCGCAGCCAACGGGAATTGTCTTTCCGCCGGCTTTTACGTCCAGTACCGAAATCTCTTCCTGGGCTGCGTCTCGCGCCATCATCCCGCCCAGCATATTGTCAAGCGGAACGAAGATTTTGGGGTAGGGGGTAAGCTCTGTTCCAACCACCAGCTTGGATTTGTGGAAGATCTGGTACCGCCCTGTGCCGTCAAGCATTACTGCGGAATTATGGGTGTTGTACCAGACGCCTTCTCCCGCCGGCCATGCAAGGATATTTGGCGCTTCTTTCTGGAAGAAATATGTCTTTGTGGCAGCCCCCAGGATGATATTTGTTCCTGGATACCGCGCTGCAATCGCATCCGCGAACTTGACGGTCTTGTCCTCTGAGGGGGCGTTGGTGGCTATATATCTGGTGAAGGTCTCCGGTGTCAGGACCAGTGTCGCCGATGCTGCTGTGCTGTCCTTGCCGATGCTCTTGAGGCCTTCTTCTATAAGCGGGGCGATGATGCCGTTCTGCTGCGCCTGGGTAAGCGAAATGAATTTGCTGTAAGGGTCTATGTTGGGCTGGGCGATAACAACGTCCAACTGCTGCCCATCAGCATCGGCCTTATAATTATTGAAAATCACCAGGGAAAGGGCTATGGGACCGGCAAACAGCAGCAGGACGCCAATGGCGCAGTATCTTTTTGCCCAGGCTGTCCAGCTGGCAAAACGGCCCTCCGCTGCGCAGACGATAAGCCCGAACACACTCAGGTTGCAGGCCCATATCCACAGGGAACCGCCAAGGGTACCGGTGAATTCGTACCACTGGATAAGGGCTGTGTTGTTTGCGAAGGCGTTGCCAAGGACCAGCCACGGGAAGGAAATCTGCGTGCCGAAGTACCATCTTTCCCAGGCTATCCACATTACCATCAGGAAAATGTAGGGGAGTACACCGCGGAACACTTTTTTGCTGGCGCGGAATAGGGCCCATATCACAGACATCTGGAGCGAGTTGGCTACGATGGCGAAGATTCCGCCGCCAAGGGTTGCGTTGCAAATCCACCAGACCGTAATGGTGTTCCAGAGCAGGAAAGTGCCGTAATGCCAGAGCCAGGGTTTGCGTATATGCTCGTCCGACGCGATTTTGTCCAGGCACAGCAGCGGTACCAGCCCCAGGAGCGCCAGCGGCCCAAGTCCCGGCACGATAAACGGAAGGGACAGCATCAGTGCGCTGGCGACTGCCAGTGCCAGCATAACGGTTTTTCGCGTGTTAAGCATGTTTTGCGTACAAGTTTTGGCGGTCTGACAGACAAATATAGCATAAATTATCAGAAATATTGTTATTTTTGTATTCTGACAATAGAGGTACTGATGTTTATTGATATACTAAAAGCTTTTCTGATTGGAATCTGCGCTTCCATACCTTTGGGGCCGATAGCAATCTATGTAATACACCAGTCTCTTTCCAAGGGACATCTGGCCGGCTTCCTGACAGGCCTGGGCGCAACGCTTGTAGACACCATGTTCTCTACGATAGCCATCTTCGCCTTTGCGATTGCGGAGTCCTTCCTGGACAAGAACGAGACCGTAATCCTTATTGTCGGCGGCTTTATCGTGATAGGCCTGGGTGCGGTAATGACCTTCAAAGACCCCTTCCGCAACCTGCAGCACGACGGAGGCCGTTCCTACACCCTGAAGGACTTCATGCAGTCCGTGGCCATGGGACTTTCCAATCCCGGCGCCATCCTGGTGATTTTCACGCTCTTCGCCATCTTCAATGTAGAGGTCGCCCGCAATGACTTCACCGTGCTGCCTATCCTGCTGGCCATCGCCGGCGGCAGCGCGCTGTACTGGTTCTTCTATTCGATGCTATTTGCGCGCCTGCGACGCAGCTTCAAGATGATAACCCTTATCTGGATAAACAGGATATCGGGCGTGATAGTTATGCTGATCGGCCTTTCCCTGTTTGCCGATGGTTTGATAAAATGGATTCTAAGATAGTTTACTATGGATAAGAAGGAAGCCAAAACAACACTCCAAAAGATACTTGACAGCAGGATTACCAAGAATCTCCTAGTGGCACTGCTGGTATTCCTGGCCGTAATTATGCTGTCCAAGTGTACCCTGGGCTGTATAACAAAGCACGGAAAAGAACTGGAGGTTCCGGAGCTCACCAATATGACAGTTTCAGAGGCCGTTGCCATCGCAGAAGAATGCGGCCTTAAGGTTGAGATAGGAGACTCGGTTTATATCCGCCGTCTTGGCAGGGGACTGGTATACAGCCAGAATCCTCCCGCAGGCGGAAAGGTCAAGAGAGGCAGAAGGATTATCCTCACTATCAATGCCGTGTCGCCCAAGAAAGTTGGCATGCCCAACCTGGTAGGCTTCTCGCTCAGGCAGGCCAAGGCAGAACTACAGTCCCGCGGACTGTCGCTCGGCCGCCTTACATATGTCAATGATATTGCCACCAACAATGTGCTCCAGCAGCTGTACCGCGGACGCGAAATCGCCCCCGGAACAAGCGTGGAAACCCTTTCAAGGATAGACCTTGTGCTTGGCTTGAATCCGGAGGAAAACGAGACCACGGTACCCAGCGTCATCGGCCTTAAATACCTCCGTGCGGTGGATGTAATTCATGATTATTCCCTGAATGTACGCCGTCTGGTGTTTGACAAAGGCATAAAAGACTATTCAGACAGCCTTGATGCTGTTGTTTACAAGCAGAGCCCTTCGGCATCGGAATCGCTTTCCGGTACAAGCCTGGGCAGTGAAGTAACCCTGTATCTCAGGAAAGAAGCCGCAGCAGAATGAACACCGAGCCTGAAGAAATCCTGGTAGAAGACGAGGAACAAGGGATGTTCGAGCACTTCCGACTGGCCGTAGACCCCGGTCAGGAGCCTGTGCGTATAGATAAATTCATGTCCGGACACCTGGAGAACACATCGCGTCACAGGGTTCAGATGGCTATCAAGAACGGTTATGTACGGGTAGGGGAGAAGGTGGTCAAAGCCAACTTCGTGGTACGCCCCGGGGATGTCATCCGCTTCATGATGCCCTATGAAAAACACGGCTTCGAGGTGCTTCCGGAGGATATTCCGCTGGATATCGTTTATGAGGACGAGGATGTCCTGGTGGTTAACAAACCGGCCGGCATGGTGGTACACCCCGGCCACGGCCATTTTACCGGAACCCTTGTGAACGCCCTATCCTTCCATCTTGGCCTTAAACCCGTCAGCGGGGAAAACGAGGACGACGAGCGTATGGGCGTCCTTGTACACAGGATAGATATGGACACATCCGGCCTTCTTGTCGTAGCCAAGAACGATGATGCCCAGCTGAACCTTGCAAAACAGTTCTTTGACCATACCATTGAGAGGACTTACGTAGCCGTGGTATGGGGCAATATCAAGGAAGATTCCGGGACAGTCCGCGGAAACATCGCCCGGGATCCGGCAGACCGGACCCGCTTCAAAATGTATCCTGAGGGTTCAGAAACCGGCAAACATGCCGTCACCCACTACAAAGTGCTGGAACGCTTCGGCTTTGTAACTGTTGTGCAGTGCCATCTTGAAACCGGCCGCACCCACCAGATACGCGTTCACATGGCCTCGCTGGGCCATCCTCTCTTCAATGATGAAAAATACGGCGGCAGCGAAATCCGCACCGGAACCATCTACTCAAAGTACAAACAGTTCATCCGCAACTGCTTTGAGCTCTGCCCCCGCCAGGCCCTTCACGCCAAAACCCTGGGCTTTGTCCATCCCGGCACCGGCAAGGAAGTCCGCTTCGACTCACCGCTCCCTGCTGACATCTCAGCCCTCATCGACAAATGGCGCCGCTACGCCTCTAATATGCCCCTGGAAGACGACGAATAATCGACAAAAGTCATTAAAGACACTGTACCAAAAAGCCATGGACCCTTAAATTTTGGTTTTTTGGTACATTGTTTTTCATGACTATGGACCCTTATACTTTGGCTTTTTGGGGACAGAGTCTTGAAAAAAGAGACCTGCTTATTCAAGCAGGTCTCCTTTAACATCGTAAAATTCATTTTGCAGAACAGAAAAATCAGTAACCTCGACAAGGTTAATCTTACATCTGTACTTCTTCTTCCACTTCCCAATAAAAGAACTGAACAACCCGCGCGTCAAGTACGCCCCCAGAATGGGACTCACCTTGAGAGTCAAGCTCTTAAGGCCCTTTTCAGTCACATAGAAAGACAGCTTGCGCTCTATCTGCTCGTCAATGAGCAGGCTGGATGCAATCTTTCCGGTTCCGTGGCACAGAGGACACTGCTCCGTGGTATTAATCTCCGTAACCGGTCTTACCCTCTGACGGGTAATCTGCATGAGACCGAACTTGGTAAGGGGCAGCACATTGTGTTTGGCTCTGTCGGTTTGCATAAGCTCCACCATATATTTGTAAAGCTCGTTCCGATGCTCCTGGTTATCCATATCGATAAAATCGATAATGATAATGCCACCCATATCCCTTAACCTGAACTGGCGGGCCAGCTCTTCTGCGGCGTACTTGTTGACCTCGAAGGAGTTGTCCTCCTGGTCCTTGGTCTTGGCACGTATGCCGCTGTTGACGTCGACTACATTCAAAGCCTCCGTAGATTCTATCACCAGATAAGCCCCCTGCTTGATGGGAACCACTTTTCCAAAGGAACTCTTTATCTGCCTTGTGACCTCGAAGTGATCGAAGATTGGCTCTTTGCCGTCGTACATCTTCACAATCTTCTCCTGATCCGGGGAAATGATGGAAATGTATCTGCGAATCTCTTCGTACTCACGCTCGTCGTTGACGTAAATATTTGAGAAAGAGTCGTTTAGCAAATCACGGAGAATAGTGGTAGTCTTGCTGTACTCGCTGAAGAGCTGCTGGACAGCCTTGCTCTTTGACAGCTTGTCCCAGGAATCTTCCCACTTGGCGATGAGGGATTTAACCTCTGCCACCAGAACCGCCGCATTCTTGCCTTCCGCGGCCGTACGGATGATAGCACCGTAGTTTGCGGGCAGGATGCTGGTTACCAGTGTCTCCAGTCTGCGTTTTTCTTCCTTGGAAGAAATTTTCTGGGAAATGCTTACCTTCTGTGCGAAGGGCAGAAGCACGATATTTCGTCCTGCCAATGAAATTTCTGCAGTGAGCCGCGATCCTTTGGTAGATATCGGTTCCTTAACTATCTGTACCAGTACCATCTGGCCGGGCGTAAGCACGCTTTCTATGCGTCCCTCCTTCTCAAGGATAGGCCCCAGTTTGATGTTTTTGTACAGGCTTGCCGCGTCTGTATTAGGGTTGGTCTTACGGACGAACTCGTCGAAGGCCCCGAAGTACAGACCCAGGTCCAGGTAGTGGATGAAAGCTTCTTTTTCGTCGCCGATGTCTACAAAGGCCGCATTCAAGGCGGGCATCACTTTCTTGACCTTGCCAAGGTAGGCATTGCCGACAGTGATTTGATGCTCACCTCCCGTTTCCTTGTTAAGTTCTATAAGCCGATGGTTTTCCATCAGGGCTATACGAACTTCATTCGTACTGACATCTACGATCAGATCTTTCTCTGACTCCATTTCTTGACAAAACTTAAAGGGACTGACCGATGTCTAATCGGGACAGCCCCTTTTTTACCTTTTTTAAAATGGCAGACGCCGATTATTTCTTCTTGTGTCTGTTCTTGCGCAAACGTTTTTTACGTTTGTGCGTTGCCATTTTATGTCTTTTTCTCTTTTTACCGCTGGGCATTTTGATGAAATTTTAAATTATTATTTTTTTAATGAAGATACAAAACCTTTAGCCGGCTTGAAAGCGGGGATATCGTGTGCAGGAATGGTAAGGGTGGTATTCCTGGTGATGTTCCTTGCTGCCTTTTCTGCGCGATGCTTGATGATGAAGCTGCCGAAACCACGAAGATAAACGGGCTCACCTCTCTTAACGGAACCCTTGACACTTTCCATGAAAGATTCAACAACTGTCTGAACAGTTACCTTCTCAATACCGGTAGCTTTTGCTACTTCGTTTACAATTACTGCCTTAGTCATAATAATATGTATTTTACTTTAACTTTCCTGTCAGTGGACTCCGTTAAGGAGTTTTGGGTTGCAAATGTAGGGCAAATTTTTTATAAATCAAATGATTATGTCAGTTTTTTGCTCCTCTTTCAAGACAAAAATCGCCGTTTGACGCAATGGCACGGAGATTGACCATTATATATATCGGATTTTTAATTTGCCATAATTGTGACAAATTGGCAGATGTTTGTATATTTGTGAGTTTTTCAAGTGTGACAAAACGTGAATATGAAAGAAAATAGCATACTATTCCCGGCTGCATCGGCAGAGGTCAACATCATACCGGTAATGTCAGAGGAAGGACCCGTCAAAATCAACGAATCAGAGCTGCCGGAGGCACTTCCGGTGCTAGCGCTTCGCAATGCGGTGCTGTTCCCCGGCACTATCTACCCCATAACCATCGGCAGGAAGAAATCCATAAGGCTGGTGAATGAGGCCCTTGACAAGGGGCTTTTCATCGCCGCATGTCCCCAGGTGGACGTGGCAGAAGAAGACCCTTCCCGCCTGACAGACTTCACCGGCTATGGCACAGTTGCCAAGGTCCTGAAGACATTCGAGATGCCGGACGGCAACCTGACGGCGCTTGTTCAGGGTTACAAGAGACTCAAGCTCAACCAGCTTGTGGGCTTTGTCCCGTACCTGACAGCCACCGTGTCATATCTTGACGACATTGCCCCGGACCCGGCGGACAAGCATATATCCATCGTCACGGACCTTCTGAAGGAATATACAGCTTCCTTCATGTCCCAGGCATCCTTCGCTTCAAAGGACGCCATCGCCGCGATGAACAATATCTCCGACTTCGGTTTCCTGGTAAACTTTATCGCCACGACGGTAGAGGTTGACGCCTTCCTGGAAAAGGCCGCCCTGCTGGCGGTATCGGACCTGAAAGAAAGGGCGATGACGCTGCTTTCCATCCTGAGCAAACAGCTGGAACTGCTGCGCCTGAAGCAGGAAATCAACTCCAAGGTCAAATCAGAGATTGACCAGCAGCAGAGGGAATACTACCTTAACAACCAGCTCCGTACCATTCAGGAGGAGCTTGGTATTGACGACGAAGAGGACTTCACCCGCATGAGGGAGGAGGCCAAGAAGAAAAACTGGCCCAAGCAGGTAGCCGCCACCTTTGAGAAAGAGCTGCGCAAGCTGGAACGCTTCAATCCTTCCGCACCGGAATACAGCATCCAGTTCAACTTCCTGCAGTTCTTCCTGGAGCTGCCCTGGGGCCATTGCTCAAAGGACAACATGGACCTGGCACACGCCCAGAAGGTGCTGGATGAGGACCACTTCGGCCTGGAGAAGGTCAAGGAGAGGATTATAGAATACCTTGCCGTACTTAAGCTCAAGGGCGACATGAAGTCTCCTATCCTTTGCCTTTACGGCCCTCCCGGAGTAGGAAAGACCAGCCTTGGCAAATCCGTAGCAAGGGCTTTGGGACGCAAATACGTGCGTATTTCCCTTGGCGGAGTGCACGATGAGGCAGAGGTTCGCGGCCACCGTAAAACCTATGTGGGCGCGCTTCCGGGCCGTATCCTGAGCGCCATCCACAAGGCCGGCACAAGCAATCCCGTGATTGTGCTGGACGAGGTCGACAAGATCGGGGCCGACGGCTTCAAGGGAGACCCTTCATCCGCTCTCCTGGAGGCCCTGGACCCTGAGCAGAACACCGCCTTCCACGATAATTACCTGGATGTGGACTACGACCTTTCCAAGGTACTGTTCATAACCACCGCCAACACTACTTCCACTATCCAGCCGGCCCTTCTGGACAGGATGGAGATGATTTCCGTAAGCGGATACATAGAGGAAGAAAAGATGGAGATTGCCAGGAAGTTCCTGCTGCCCAAGCAGATAAAGGAGCATGGCCTTAAGCGCGGCCAGCTGCGCGTGGACAAGGGCGCCCTGGAGGCGGTTATACAAGATTATACCCACGAGTCCGGCGTCCGCGGCCTGGAGAAACAGATCGCCAAGCTTGCCCGCGTCACCGCCCGCAAGATTGCGATGAACGAGCCGATGCCTTATTCCATCACCAAGGCGGAGCTTAAGGAGTACCTGGGCCTGCCTACCGCTTCGCACGACAAGCAGAAGGGTAACGAGCAGCCCGGCGTTGTCACAGGCCTTGCCTGGACCGCAATGGGCGGGGAGATACTCTTCATAGAAAGTTCCGTAAGCGAGGGCAAGGGCGTGCTTTCCACCACCGGTAACCTTGGCGACGTCATGAAGGAGAGCGCCCAGATTGCCTATCAGTACATCAAGGCGCATCCCCAGCTGGCTAAACTCTCCGCAGAAGAGTTTGCAAAGAGGGACATTCACGTACATGTTCCGGAGGGAGCCGTTCCCAAGGACGGGCCATCGGCGGGTATCACCATGGTCAGCTCCATGATATCGGCGCTCCGCGGACAGAAGGTTCGCAGCGGCATCGCCATGACGGGAGAAATGACCCTCCGCGGCCGTGTACTCCCTGTCGGCGGCATCAAGGAGAAGATCCTTGCCGCAAAGAGAGCCGGCGTCCACACTATCTTTATTTCATCGGAGAATAAAAAAGATATAGAAGATATCAATGAAATTTACGTAAAAGGTCTTACCTTTGTATATGTCGACAGTATCGACGATGTAATAAAAGGTATCTTCCAGGAATGAACGTAAAGATAGAAAAGACATGGGCCGATGCCCTTGAAACCGAGTTCGACAAGCCGTATTTTGCGGATCTTGCAAGATATCTGCATGAGCAGAAGGCAGCCGGGAAGACTATATATCCTCCCGGCCGCTTGATTTTCAGGGCTTTTGAACTTACCCCGCTCCCTTCCGTCAAGGTAGTTATCCTTGGTCAGGACCCTTACCATGGTCCCGGACAGGCGATGGGGCTGTCTTTTTCCGTGCCGCAGGGTATCAAGGCCCCGCCGTCGCTGGTGAATATCTTCCGGGAGATAGAGACCGACCTTGGAATCCGCATGTCCGGCAGCCCGGACCTGGAGCCATGGGCTCGTCAGGGAGTGTTGCTCCTGAACGCCATGCTGACAGTGGAAGCCGGCCTGGCCAGCTCTCACAAAGGCATCGGATGGCAGACTTTCACCGATGCTGTAATCAAATGTATATCAGATACTTGCAGCGGAGTGGTATTCCTTCTCTGGGGCAATTTCGCACGCGCTAAGAAAGAGCTCATCGACACGTCCCGCCATTATGTGCTGGAGGCGGCCCATCCGTCCCCGCTGGCCGGCGGCGCCTTCTTCGGTTGCAGGCATTTTTCCCAGACCAACCGGATACTTGAGTCGGAAGGCAAGACGCCCATTAACTGGCAATTATAACAGACTAATTAATTGATTATGAAACATAAAGCATTGTTCCCCGGGTCGTTCGACCCTTTCACCGCCGGACATCTTAACATCCTTAACAGGGCGCTCGTGATGTTCGACGAGGTCGTTGTGGCCGTGGGTATCAATCAGGACAAGCGCGGCTTCTTTGACATGGACCAGAGGCTGTCAATCATAAACCAGGCGGTCAAGGGCCTTAAGGGCGTCACCGTCATAAAGTACGACAACCTTACAATCGACACCTGCCGCGAGCTTGGAATCCGTGTCATCGTCCGCGGTGTGCGCAACATGATTGATTTTGAGACGGAGAGGTCCATTGCCGATGCCAACCGTCGCCTTGCCCCTGATATTGAGACAGTTATCATTCCGACGGCGCAGGAGTTCGCACATATTTCTTCGTCTGCGGTGCGGGATTTGCTTAAGCACCGTGGAGACACTTCTCTCTTCCTCCCGGAAGGAGTTAAACTGCCCGATGAGATTTAACCGATGAGACTGCGTTGTTTCATATTGCTCTGTATCGCTCTTTTGGCCGGCTGTTCCCACAAGGTCCTGCCTCCTTCTGACTCTGTCATCCTGAGCGAAGCGAAGGATCTCTACGCCGCCCTCGATGCCAAGCTGGACGAGTACGCGGCGGCAATGGAGTTCCTGCCCGCGGAAGAAAAATCGGCCGAATGCGACTTTATCATCGGCATGGTATCGGATTCCGTGATACGAAACCACGTAGCGGAGCATCTGTACAACAGGTACATGAACTCCAGCCTGATGGGGGATGAGGCTGTGGCTATCTATTTGACAGACAATTGGTTCACTCCGGGCAAGGTCAGCTTCAAGGAGCCGGCGGACCTTTTTGCCGCCAAGCTTTTCGCGGACTTCAACAGGCAGTCCCTGCTTGGCAAGGAGGCTCCTGCCATGACGGCTTTTAACCCGGAAGGGGAGCCGGAGGAAGTTCTTCCCCGCGACGGCCGCCTTAAGGTGCTTTTCATATATGACACCTCCTGTGCCACCTGCAAGTTTCAGTCTGCGCTCCTGGAAGAGTTCTTTAGCGATTACAAGGGGCAGGAATTTGATTTCATCGCCTTTTATGCCGGTTCCGATTCCGCCGCGTGGCAGCTCTGGCGGGAGACTCATTTCAAAAGCCTTCCTGCCGGCAGCCCCGTTCGCGTCCGGGATTATTGGGATCCTGAGGTAGAGAGCGATTTTCAAAGAAAATACGGAGTGCTTTCCACACCCCGTATATTCCTTATTGATGAAAATGGCGTCATAATAGGCCGCAGGCTTGACTGCGCTGCCTTGCGCCAGCTTCTATAAAAGAAGACCTTTCTTTACTTTTTCTGCAATTTCTTCTCCCCTGACAGCCTTTACTATTTCAAGGGCAAAATCAATTGTGAACGCAGGGCCGCGTCCTGTGATAAGGTTCCCGTCTTTGACAGCGGGAACTGCCTCATATTTGGCACCTTTTTCCAGCATCGGGGCCTCGCAGCCGTCATAGCAGGTGAACTTCCTTCCTTTCAGCAGCTTTCCGTCGTTCTGTGAAAGAACCAGGCCGGGAGCGGCGCAGATGCCGGCAAGCAGGCCACCATCGGCAAAATGACCCTTCATAAGGTCAATCAGTTCCTCGTCTGCGGCAAGGTTGGATGAGCCGGGCATTCCGCCGGGGAAGACCAGTACGTCGCTGCTGTCCAGTTCTTCTTCCTCTGCGCAGAAAATCTCATATGTGTAGTCTGCGATGACCTGAACGTCGTGGGCTCCTGTTACATGGAAGCTGTCGGAGATGGACACTGTGCGGGCATAGATGCCGGCGCGGCGCAGGATGTCAAGTGTGGCCAGAGCCTCGATTTCCTCAAAGCCGTCTGCCAGGAATATGTAAGCGTGATTCATGGTAAATACTTGATAGATAGAGTATTGGTTGAGGTAAGAGGATTCGAACCTCTACTAAGGGAACCAAAATCCCTGGTGCTGCCATTACACCATACCTCAAAAATAGTCCTGCAAAGATAGCAATCTTTTTTTATTTTACCTTCTGGAGGCTATCGTAATGTAGTAAATAAGCGTTGCAAGCGAACCGATTGCAGCTATTACATACGTGTATGCAGCCCACTTGAGGGCGTTTACTGCCATCGGCTTGGTCTCATAGGTGGTGATGCCTGCTCCATCCAGCCAGCGGACAGCCCTTGCGCTTGCGTTGATTTCTACCGGCAGGGTTACAAAGCTGAAGAGCGTTGTAAGGGCAAAGAGGGCGATGCCGGCCCAAAGAACGGACGGGAAAGACTCCAGCAGGATGATTCCAAGCAGCAATACAAACTGTACTGTATTGTTTGCAAAATTGACGATGGGAACCATTGCAGAGCGCATTTTAAGGAAGGCGTAGCCCCGGGCATGCTGCACTGCGTGACCGCATTCATGTGCGGCGATGGCAACGGAAGCGATGTTGTTCCCGTTATAAACGTCGGTGCTGAGGTTTACCTGCTTTGTCTGCGGGTTGTAATGGTCTGTCAGGAAGCCGTCTGTACAGTTTACGGTTACATCGTAGATTCCGTTATCCTGAAGCATTTTCATTGCAGCCTCTGCGCCGGTAAGGCCGGTGGCAATCTTTGAATACTTCTTTATCTTGCTCTTCAATACTGCCTGCACGATAATGCTGAGCAGGAAGATTGCACCAATTATAATCCAAATCATATTCTTAGTATTTAAGGTTTTGTCATAAAAAATATCCAAAAGGCGGACCAACTACAAACTTACTGAAAATTTGTCAAACTTACGAAGAAAATATCTATATTTACACCTCAAAAAAGGAATCATCGGCATAAAAATTATCGAATATGGCAGAGTTCGGCAGGAATAATGACTTTTCAAGGTTGGAGCTTAGTACTTCCGGCCTTCTTGCCAATTACATGTATTTCCGTTCCAAACTGGAGCCTTCTACCAAGCTTCTGGTGCTTCTTAAGGCCAATGGCTATGGGCACGGTGCGGTGGAACTGGCTGCCATGTTGCAGCAGGCCGGCGCAGATTATCTGGCTGTTGCCCTGCCTATCGAGGGCGTAGAACTCCGGAAGGCCGGTATCAGCCTGCCTATTCTGGTGCTCACTGCCGGTACGGATTCCTATGAAGAGATTATAAAGTACCGCCTGGAGCCGGGAATTCCTAACATGTATTCTCTTACAAAAATTCGCAAAGTGCTGCGCCAGGCTGGTTTGAGTGACTATCCGGTGCATATTAAGCTGGATACCGGTATGCACAGGCTGGGCTTTATGCCGTCGGAACTGGGGCTTCTTTGCGATACTTTGCATAATGTCCCGGAAGTTAAGATCAAGTCTGTATATTCGCATCTTGCCGCGGCGGAGGACCCTCGTGAGGACGGCTTCACTCTTGGCCAGATTTCCAAGTTCAACCAGGGAGCGGCCCAGATTACCAAGACTTTGGGATACAAGCCCATGTATCATATTCTTAACTCTGCCGGTATAGAGCGTTTTACAGAGTATCAGTACGATATGGTCCGCCTTGGAATAGGCATCTATGGTATCAGCTGCCTGCCGGGTGTGGAGCTTACCCCTGTTGCCTCCCTTAAGTGCAAGATACTGCAAATCAAGGAGTTGAAGCCGGAGGACGGCACTATCGGCTACGGTCGCTGGGGCAATGTCGCAGCTGGGGGTACCAAGATTGCTACCATCCCGGTTGGCTACGCCGATGGCATAGACCGCCGCCTTGGCCGCGGCAACGCCACCTTCTCTGTTTGTGGCCAGAGGGTTCCCACAATCGGCAATATCTGCATGGATATGTGTATGCTGGATGTGACCGGGACCGATGCCAAGGTTGGCGATGTGGTCACTATCTTTGGAGAAGACCCCACCGCATCAGAGCTTGCAAAGAACCTTGGCACAATACCTTACGAAATCATGACCAGCCTCCCGCGCCGCGTCGACCGCGTCGTGGTCAAGTAGCTATTTTGTAGCACTCCCGGGCTCCTTCCCCCTAGCCATTCTTTGCGAAGCTAATCTGCAAATTTTAGGATGATTTTCTGCGTTATCCCCATTTTTAGGGTATGAACACGCAAGATATTGCTAGAATACTTGCACGTACCCCCTTCAAAAACAAGGAATGTGTAAGTTCAGAGGTGTTTTTCTGCACATTTCATTGAAGAAGATAGTTCCGCCCTTTCACGAGCATACATTTCTTTGTTCTCATATAACCTACATTCCCGCATCAATACATAACGAGGCTATGCTTTCTGGTGCCTGGACA
>OMVB01000084.1 GCA_900314395.1 uncultured Prevotellaceae bacterium
ACGCCTTGGCGGCCGTTGTATCCACAGCGGTTTTTGCATTTGACAGCGTATCAGCGGTACTGTCTTTAACCGCAACGCCGATGCTGTCAGTTTGGGCAGCCAGGCTGTCCGCCAGGGCTATGCTGTCCCTGGCTGCCTGCCGCTTAGCCTCTTGCTGCTCGCGGCGCAGCCTTCTTTCCTCGCGGGCCCTGGCCAAATCCTCATAAACCTGGCTCATATATCCCGGGAAGTAATTGTCGGTTTCACGGAAAGTGGCCTTGGGGCGCAAAGAATAAGGCTTTCTTTCCGAAGGCCTCAACGTCCTGTCGGTAATGTCGGCCTTGGACTTTGGCCTGTCTTCAGGCTTCCAGACGAAGCCTTTGAGTTCCCGCTGTTCTTTCTTTATCTGAGCTACCGGATAAGCGTCACTCTTGGCCTCGTCAAAATAAAAGACCTGATCTATGCCGCCCTCTTTGAACAGGGCGCTCAGGAGCTTGGATTTGCTGAAGTTTACGGTGGCGTAAGTACTGTCTTCCTGGATATAGAAGATGGCATCGGCGTCACCCATCGCGTCAAAGCGGCGGATTGTACCGGTGGTGTCGAAGTATGCCATCATTTCCGTACTGCGGATCTGGTCAAAACACAGGGAGTCTTCCTGGATAATAACAAAGGCGTCGGACATCAGGCTGGCTTTCTCCAGCGTTCCGTTTTTAATGACGGCAAAGAGGCTGTCGGATGCGTACTGGCGGTGTTTGTCGTTCCAGACAAGGGGCCGTTTGTAAAGCCTTACCAGCGAATCCAGATCTGTGTATTCCAGGGAGTCGCTGACCATCTGCACGTCGCTCTTGAAGAGTTTGAAGTTGCCGATAGCTTTCATAAAGCCCACCTTTGTGGAATCCTTGGGCGGTTCCGGAACGATTGCTGCCAGGCTGTCCAGTGGTGCCGTCAGGCTGTCGGCCGGAGCCATCTTCGGCTTTACCGTTTCCGTTTCCTCTGCTTCTTCCGCTGAGCTTTCTTCATCTGCCTTAGCGCTAGCCTTTTCCACCGGACCGGCATTCAGTTTTTTCTGCTGGGCCTGATAGGCCGGATCATTCTTTTTTGCTTCCTCTGCGGCTCTTCGGGCTTCTTCATTCGCCTTTTTACGGTACTGGGCTATCGCATCCACGCCGACATCGGCAAGTCTGGTGCGGGCAGCCTGGACGGTGGCGGAATCAAGGGCGCACTTGGGCAGGGTGAGATACCGGATGAAATCGGCCCGGGCATAAACGGTATCGGCTTTTTCTTCTGTCTTCTGAATGCCGACGACAACGGGATCCCGTGTCATCGTAATCTGGGAAAGGGAGTCCGTATAAACCATCCTGCCGGCCATGCCGAAGGAATTGCGTGTGGTGTCGGATATCTGGGCGTTGCCAAGCAGTTCGACCTCTGTAGTCAGGCGGTTGTAGTAAAGGGAATCGGCCCACATTTCCTGGGTGTTGTTCATTCCATGGACCCGGTCCTTGAAGAGGAAAAGCTCCTTCATGCGGTCGTACCAGCCGGAGTCGGACGACAGCATGTTTTCTTCCTTCCAGGCATCGGTTTCAGTGCCGAAGTAAGCCATCCCGCTTTCTGAATAATAGTCCAGCGACGTGGTCTTGATGAACACGGAATCCGTGAACATGTTAACGTTCTTCCGGAAAGAAAAAAGTTTGATTTTTGAGTCGTAAGAGCCGTCGATACTCTCTATAATCTGGCCGTCCTTGTCCCTCATGGCCCCGCCGAAGCGGAATACGGCCACACTGTCCCTGGTATTGTAGTCAAGGTGGCGGGTGCGCAGCGTGTTCCCGTCCTTGTCCTCCAGCTGGACAAGGATTCCGCGGAACTGCGCAAGGTCCTCGTCTACAAGGTAAATCAACTTGTCGCTGGTGAGTTTTGTGCCTTCCTGGACGATGCTTACGTTGTTGATGCACTCGATGATGGAGGTGTTCATGTTCCAGAAGGCGGTGTCGCAGATCAGGTAGGTGTTATTGTGCAAAAAACGGGCGGGGCCTATTACCTTTCGGTAATTGTCCCCGTTCCTGTCTACCTGTTCCATCCTGGTGGCGCTCAGGAGCCTGACCAGGGAATCGGTCTGCTCCTTCTGCTGCGCCCAGCCCAGGAAAGGCAGGAGCGCAATAAGCACCGGAACCAGTAATAGCCTCCTCATCCGTGAAAATTAGTTTTCGCTGTGTTCTGCGGCCCAGTTCCACCCTGCGCGGGAGAATTCACACTCCTTGAAAATAGGGTCGATATAGATGTAGGTTTCCTTTATCTTCTTGTCTACGAAACCGTCTATAGTCTCCATGATTTTCTTGTTCTTGACGCCTTCGATAAGGGAATTGTAGTCGTTTTCGAAGGTTGCAGTGTGTGCTGGAATCATCTTGTCCACACGGATAATCTTGTATACGGTATGGCCCTGGCCCTCGTTGTCCAGGGATTCGATCGGCTCTGAAATCTCCCCTTCCTTCAGGTTCTTGATTGCATTGTAGTCGGCCGGCTTAAGCTGGTCGATCTCAAAATATGCGCTTCCTGTGTTGAGGTCCGCCATCTGGCCGCCGTTGGTGCGGGTGGTGGGATCCTGTGAATAGAAGCGGGCTGCAAGAGGGAAGGAAACGGCACCGTTGTTGACCTCTGTGCGAAGGCTGTCCAGGGTCTTGAATGCCTTCTGGCGGTCTTCGTCGGTGTACTGGGGCTTAAGAAGAATATGGCGGACATTGATCATATCGCCCTTCTTCTCAAGTACTTCCATGATATGGAAACCGTATTCTGTCTCTACAATCTGGGAAATAACGCCGGGCTTAAGGGACATGGCCATGTCTGCGAATGCAGGTACATAAATGGACTTTGAGGCCAATCCAAGCTCACCTCCGCGGCGGGCGCTTCCCGGGTCCTCTGAGTAAATCCTTGCGAGCAGTGAGAATTTTTCTCCGTTGATGATACGCTCACGCAGGCCAAGAAGACGGTCTTTCACTGCAAGATTGGCTTTCTCGCGGTCCGGGTAAATGCAAATCTGGCTCAGCTGATACTTGACGGGAACAACCGGAAGGTCTACGGAATCAGTAGTTGCGATAAACTCTTTAACGTCGCTGGGGGTAAGTTCCGGGACATCGCCGGCAATCTGGCCCTGCTCCTGCTGGTAAAGGCTCTGCTCTTCAAGGGATTTACGCCACTCCTCACGCAGCTTGTAAAGAGGTTTATTGAAGTATTTCTCTACCTCGTCGTCGCCTCCAAGCTGGGAACGGAGCTGGTCTATCCTCATGTTAAGGTTGCTGGTGACCATATCCTCATTGACCTTCAGAGAGTCAATCCTTGCCTGCATGAGGAAAAGTTTGGCCTCAAGAAGGCGCTCCAGGACCTCACAGCGCATGTTTTTGTCGGAATACAAGGGAGTGTTCATCTTCTGCATCTGGATTTCCTGCTCCAGGGTAGAGATAGATATCATCTCGTTTCCAACAATGGCTATACTCTTGTCAATCAAGCCTTTAGGGTAAGTCTGTGCAAAAGCGGAAACCGTGACCGCAAGGGCCGCAGCTGTCATTGCCAGAACTTTTAAGCATTTATTCATAAAACTTTGTTTATTTTTCCTTCATCAATTCCTGTTCCAAAGCCGCGGAAAGCGCCTGTTTCCTGTTGCTCAGGATAATGTCGCGGATACGGTCGTCGCAGTATTCCACCGGAGCGGTATCCCCCGCCTTTACGAACTCGTTTATATACGCCAGCATAAGGTTGCCGTCGGCGTCCTTCGTTTGCATGAAACCCTTGTGCAGGTTGTTCTGGAAGCTTTTTGTGTCCATATTCAACTCTGCCGATATTGCCGATGCATCGGTCCAACGGCCCCCGAAGTCGGTGTATCTGGCCGCATATACATAGGCCAGTGAATCACTGACGATGATGTCCTCCGTTTCATCGGCGGACATCAGTTTCTTAAGGGCGCCCAGATGGGTCGATTTTTCCGGGATAACGGCGAAGCGGGCCTTTACTACCGGGGCGGCCAGACGGAACATTTCCTTATGGGCCTTATAATATTCCTCTACCTGGCCGGCTGTGATGGCTGTATCCAGGCGCTGGTTGATATATTTCTGCTCATAGCGGTAGCGCAAAAGTGTTCTCTTGTACTCTTCCAGCTCCCTTGTAACGTCTTTTTCCTCCTTGCTGAGTTCCTTTTCCGCGAGCTCAATGAATCGCATGTCCCTTGTCCAGGCTTCTATGTAAGAGTCCGCCAGGCGGGTGCTGTCCTCAGGGGAAACGCCCGAAGGAATATAGCCGGCCAGCTCTGTAGAATAGAGTTTGTTCTCTCCTACGGAGGCTACCACCTCACCGTCGTGCAGCAAGGATCCTATGGCGTTGCAGGCGCAAAGAAGCAGCACTGCGGCTATGGGGACCAGTTTATTCATCGTCTCTTGGCGCGGCCTTCTATCTGGAGTAGTTCGGGGCTTCTTTGGTGATTGTTACATCGTGCGGGTGACTCTCCAGGAAACCGGCGTTGGTTATACGAACAAACTTCGCGCCACGGAGTTCCTCAACATTGTGGGCGCCCACATAACCCATACCGCTGCGGAGTCCGCCAATCAGCTGGTAAACCACCTCTGAAACGGTTCCCTTGTAAGGAACCTGGGCTACAATGCCCTCCGGAACAAGTTTCTTCACATCCTCTTCCATATCCTGGAAGTAACGGTCCTTTGAGCCCTGCTCCATGGCTTCCAGTGAGCCCATTCCCCTGTAGGACTTGAACTTACGTCCGTTAAGGATGATGGTTTCTCCCGGGGACTCCTCTGTTCCTGCGAACAGGGAGCCTGCCATGATTGCGCCGGCACCTGCGGCCAGAGCCTTGGCGATGTCGCCGGAATAACGGATACCGCCGTCGGCGATGACAGGGATTCCGGTGCCCTTAAGGGCCTCGGCTGCCATCATGACCGCGGTGAGCTGGGGCATTCCCACACCTGCGATAACGCGGGTTGTGCAAATGGAACCGGGGCCGATGCCAACTTTAACGCCGTCTACGCCTGCATCGGCAAGGGCTTTTGCTCCTTCCGCGGTGGCAACGTTTCCAGCGATAATCTGGATATCGTCTTTATTAAACTTCTTGCAAACATCGGCAATAACCTTCAAAACACCGGCTGAATGGCCGTGAGCGGTGTCCACAACGATGATGTCGGCGCCGGCGGCAACCAGCATCTCCACCCTTTCGATGGTGTCTGACTTCACACCAACAGCGGCTCCCACGAGCAGGCGGCCCTTGGAATCCTTGGATGCGGTGGGATTGTCCTTGATTTTCATCAAATCCTTGTAAGTGATGAGGCCTACAAGATGGCCCTGTTCATCTACTACGGGGAGTTTTTCCACCTTGCTGCGCATCAGGATGCCCGTCGCCTCTGAAAGGCTGATTCCCTTGGGGGCGGTAACCAGGTTGCTGCCGGTCATGACCTCCGTGATGGGGGTTGCAAAGTCTACATGGAAGCGAAGGTCCCTGTTTGTAACGATGCCGATGAGTGTTTTGTCGTCTGCCACTACCGGGATGCCGCCGATGTGATGTTTGGCCATCATTGCCAATGCGTCACCTACCGTTGCATTCTTGCCGATGGTAACAGGGTCGTAAATCATTCCGTTCTCTGCCCTCTTTACGCGGCGAACCTGCTCGCACTGAGCCTGAAGCGGCATGTTCTTGTGGATGATTCCGAGTCCGCCGGCGCGGGCCATTGCAATTGCGAGTTCCGCTTCCGTTACCGTGTCCATCGCAGCCGACACTATCGGGGCGTGAAGACGGATGTTGCGGGTAACATAGGAAGTGACATCGACGTCGCGGGGCAAAACCTCTGAACGCGCGGGCACCAGCAATACATCATCGAAGGTAAGTCCTTCAGGGATTTCAGTTTTAACGAAAGAGGCCATGGTTTTTCAGGTTTTATAATATCTTGCAAAAATAGCAAAAATCCGTAAATACTCAAAGTTATAGAATGTTAAAGCATATATCAGGCCGATTTTTGCATTTTTGCCGGATTTTTATTATCTTGCGGCTGAGAACATATAAAAATCAAGCATTATGAGCCAGAAAAAATCATTCCTCCAGAAGTTGAGCGACCTGACTCACATTCACCACAGAGCCGCTTTTACAGACGTACACAAGCGGACATCACCCAAGAGCGACTTCCTTAAGCTGGCGGAAAACAGGTATTCCTGCCGCGCATTCACAACTCGCAAGTTGCTGCAGACAGAGATTAACCAGATACTGGAGGCCTGCCGCGTAGCCCCTACGGCTACCAATAAACAGCCTGTTCACGTCTGGACAGTCAAATCAGAAGAGGCCCTTGCCAAACTGAAGGAAGCGACGCCATATACCTTTGACGCTCCCACAGTATTCATGGTGGGCTGCAACAAGGAGGAAGCCTGGGTTCGCAAATACGACGGCCACAACGAGGCAGAGATAGACGCCGCCATCGTAGGCTCCCACCTGATGCTGGAGGCCGCAGATCTTGGCCTCGGAACCACCTGGGTGGGCTCTTTTGACCCTGCAAAGATTAAGGAACTCTTCCCCGAAACCGCCGGCTGGCAAATCGTGGCCCTGTTCCCCACAGGACACCCTGCAATGGAGCCGTCTCCCCGCCATGCACAGCGCAAGCCGATGGAGGAGTTTACATCGGAATTGTAGTATAATACTCTATCATATTTACGATTGCCCTTGAACATACCGGGCAGAATTCTTCGCACTCGTTGATGCGCATACGGCACTCCTGGACGGGACGGAAAACGCCTTTCATCTGGTAGCCGGCGCCCTCGTAGACTCCCACTTTAAGGTTGAGCGAAGCTTTCTGCTCCGGGGTAAGGGTGTTCCAAATTCGGCGGACGTCCTGCGCCTCTATTTCATCCAGGGGCGTAGGAACGGGGCAATTCGCCGGGAGGAGGTCCAACCACTTGGAAGAGAAGTCTTTAAGTGTTGTAAGATTGGGCTCCCAGGGCTCCGTGTCTGCGGGATACATGGGCTCTTCCAGATCTCCGTAGGCATACTCGTCGCCAAGGCCGCCGAAGGCATGGCCGAACTCATGCACTAGCACATTCTTGAAGGTTTTGTGGTCGCTGCCCATGATTGTAAGGGAGTTGTAGATTCCGCCGCCCCCGTAAACCGGAGTATTCACAAGCAGGATGATATGTTCAAACGGCACGGTGCCTATGATATCGTAAATCTTCCGCATCGATGTGGATGTCAGATACCTGTCCATGTAGAAAGTGTCGAAGTGACTGTCTGCCGCGGTGTTGCGCCAGATGCCCTTGCCGGGACGGCTGACTCCGCTATCCTGGGAGGGAGAGAATATGGCCACAACATTGAATTTGTCGGCATTCGCGGCATAGGGTTCATGGCTGAACAAGGCCTGTACGCCCCTGGCGGCATCGGCATAAAATTTCTCCTTTTCATCGGCGGAATAAGCCTCTGCGACAAAGACGATGTCGATGGGGTTGGCGGCGGTACCGGTCTTCAGGGTGCAGCGGTCAAGATTGTTGTCATGCAGCCGGCAAATCAGGATGTCAGCGGGGTCCACCACATGGCTAAGTGAAGATGTCACCCTGCCATGGACGTCCGTCAGGGAGACCTCCACCCGGACAGGAGCCTTGGGGAAGGGCACCTGAATACAGTTTTCAAAGGCTTTTTGAACCCTTGTAGCCTCTTCATAAGACTGCCACTCTTGGAACAGGGTGGAGAAGCTGTTGCTGTAGATAACCTGCTCTGTTTCAGGGTTATACACATTTACCTGCCCGTTGCCGGCAAGCAGCGGCTTTTCCAGATTGGTTTTGCGCCCGGCCCAGGCCGAGGTCTTATATGCCCTCTCCAGATAGATTGCCTGATGGCGGGCATCCCCGCAGAAAACATAGTCCAGGCGCAGGGTGGAATCCTGGAAAAAGTCTTCGTATTTTATCTGCGCCGATGCTGATACAGCTCCGGAAACAATTGAGACAATGGCGATTAAGACAATGGAAAAGCGTTTTTTCATGACTTGCATTATTTGGTGGTTCCTACAAAATTAATAAAAATAGTCTATCTTTGCAATTATGATTGCAGAAGCGACAGTTGTAAAGAATGCGGGCAGCCATTATCTGCTGTCCGATCTTCCCGTATGGCGGCCTTTCCCGGCCGTCCTCCGCGGTCGCATCCGCCTTGGAGAAGGCGGCTCCACGAACCCCGTCGCCGTTGGCGACCGGGTCCGCTATGAGCTGCCCGACGGCGCTCCACAGCCGGACCTGTCGCATCCCGCCCTTATCAGGGAGGTCCTTCCCAGGCGCAACTACGTGATCCGTCGGTCTACGAATCTTTCCCGCCAGAATCACATTATTGCAGCCAATCTGGACATGGCCTATCTTGTTGTGTCACTGTATTTTCCGGAGATTAAGCTGCCCTTCCTGGACCGCCTGCTTGTAACCTGTGAGGTTTACGGCATCCCCGCCACCATCGTCATGAACAAGGTGGATTTATACCGCAACGAGGCAGCTGAATTCATTGCCGATTTCCACAGGATATATGAGGCGGCAGGTTACAGGGTAATCGAAACATCGGCCCGCACAGGGGAAGGGATAGACCTGCTCAGGGAGGACTGCCGCGGGCGGATTTGCCTGTTTTCCGGGGAGTCCGGAGTTGGCAAATCCTCGCTCATCAAGGCCGTAGACTCTTCGCTTGATCCTAAAATCGGGGCTATTTCCACCGCCCACCTGCAAGGCCGCCATACTACGTCCCTTTATGAGATGTATCCCCTGTCCGGCGGCGGCTATCTTATTGATTCCCCGGGACTCAGGGGGTTTGGCCTGGTCAGCCTTGAAAAAGAGGAAATCTGCCGGTATTTCCCGGAGATGCTGCGGCTTTCAGAGAACTGCAAGTTCGTGCCCTGCACCCATACCCACGAGCCCGGCTGCGCCGTAAAAGCCGCCCTTGAGGACGGCACTTTAAGCCCGGAGCGCTACAATTCCTACCTTGGAATGCTGGAAGATGACGGAAAATTCCGTTAAAAATACCAACTTTTAGGGATTGCGGATTACTTGCACATACCCTAACTTTGCACTTGGAATTTTACAGAATCTATAGCAGATTCTTCAAAAAGCCATTTAGTTATAGTTTAGAGTTATCCTTTAATTGTTGTTTAGAATCAGCCGGCCTGTGACAGGTCGGCTTTTTCGGTCCCGGACAGATACAAAAAAAGAGCGGTTGGCCCCTGGTCAATCGCTCTAACAGTTGTGTATGTTTGCAGAAATTACTCGGCAACAGCCTCAGTAACAGTTTCTACAACTTCCTCTGCAGCAGCCTCGCAGCAATTCTTGGTAGAATCGCAGCAAGCCTTAGCAGAATCAGCTACAGTCTCAACAACTTCCTCTACAGCCTCGGCTGCCTTCTTGGCGTTGTTGTTTCCGCAAGCAACAGCAGCTACCATAAGAGCTGCAACTGCAGATGCCATAAATACCTTTTTCATAGTACAAAATATAACTTAACGTTAAACTAAATTTGCTTTGGCAAAGGTATAGGCAATTTTAATATTGTCAAACACTTTTTTTGACTTTATCGTTTTAACAAACGCCTGAAACTCAAATACTAAGTCTTTTTCAACCCTGTCGCGGAAGCCGGAACACCTCCAGATCGTAAGCTTTCCCGTTGTCTATCTTAAGGCGGATGGCCGTGCGTTCTATCTGCCACCCCTGGTATCCGGCGGCCCCGGGGTTGATATAAAGGGTCTGGAAACGCCTGTCATATTCTACCCGGAGGATATGCGAGTGCCCGCAAACAAAAATATCCGGTTTATGGGCGTCCAGCATGGCCATCACATTGACGGGATACTTGCCGGGATGTCCGCCTATATGGGTCATCAGTACCTTGGCTCCCTCACAGTTAAACAGCTGAACCAGAGGATATTCCAGCCGCACAAGGGCGGAGTCGCAGTTGCCGGCGACGCCCACAGTAGGCTTAAACCTGCTGAACTCATAGGTGAAGTCATCCCCGCCGCCAAAATCTCCTGCGTGCCAGATTTCATCTACCGGCGCCAGGAAGTCCTGGAACTCCTTGCTGAATACCCCATGGGTGTCTGATATTATTCCGATATATTTCATAGATTTCTCGACTACGCTCGAAATGACAGACGATTATCATACAGGATAGTGGTTTCAAAGGCCATGGACCCTTATTTTTTGGCCTTTGAAACCACTATCCTGTATGATAATCGTCTGTCATTTCGAGCGTAGTAGAGAAATCTA
>OMVB01000054.1 GCA_900314395.1 uncultured Prevotellaceae bacterium
AATATAATAGGAGCGAATGGTACAAATAGATTTTCCGTCATGGAAGGAGATTCTTCGGCTTCGCTCAGAATGACAGGAAAGGACGCTCAGAATGACAGGAAAGGACGCTCGAAATGACAGGAAAGAGAGCAAAATAATTTGTACCCGAAGGCCATGGACCAATATTATTTGGCCTTCGGGTACAAATATATTTTGCGACGGAGCGGCTATTCTACGTATAGGAGAAGGCCTTTGAGGTATTCGCCCTCGGGATGATAGATGGAAACGGGGTGGTCTGCAGGCTGGCTGAGCCGTGCAAGGATACGCACTTTGCGGCCCGTCTGGGCAGCCGCAGAAAAGACAGCAAGAGCAAAGGCTTCCTTATCAACAGCCTGGGAACAACTGAACGTGAAAACAAGGCCTCCCGGAGCCACCTTGGCTATAGCAGAGGCATTGAGCCGCTGATAAGCCCTTAAAGCATTGCTGAGTGCTCCCCTATGCTTGGCAAATGCCGGAGGATCCACAATCATAAGGTCGTAAGCATCGGCAGGGCACTTTTTAAGAAAGTCGATTGCATCGGCACAGTAACTGGTGTGCATGTCGGGGGCGAAACCGTTAAGAGCAACGTTTTTGTCCACAAGGAACATAGCCTTGGCAGAGCTGTCAACGGAGTCTACATGGACCGCACCGCCACCCAGGGCATAAATTGAAAAGCCGCCGGTATAGCAGAAAAGATTGAGCACACGGCGTCCTGCAGCGTACTTTTCTACCAGTGCACGATTCACTCTCTGGTCCAGGAAGAAGCCGGTTTTCTGGCCTTCGCTCCAATTGACAAGGAACTTATGACCGCCCTCAGTTACTATTTCTTCGTCGGTGGAGAAACCATCGGCCTTGTAAAGATATCCGTCTATAAGGTCAAGGCCGGCCTTGAAGGGAGCTGTTCCGGAGCTTTTGTCATATACGGCCTTCAATGAGGGACCATAGACTTCACAGAGAGCCTCGCAAATCTGCTTTTTGGCCCTGAACATGCCGGCAGAATGTGCCTGAAGTACACATACGCCGTTATAATAGTCGACGATGAGTCCGGGAAGATTATCGCCTTCTCCGTGTACAAGCCGGTAGCAGTCTGAGTCCGATGCCGATGCGAATCCGCAGGCTTTCCGGACTTCCAACGCTCTGGAAATCATTACTTTCCAGAAATCTGCGGGAAGTGTTTCCAGCTCGAAGCTTAGTACGCGTACGGCGATTGAGCCTATCTGATAGTGGCCGATGGCAAGGAAGCTGCCGTCGGCTGCATATACAGAGACGATGTCTCCTTCTGCGGGTGTGCCGTTAATCTGGGCTATTGCGCCGGAAAATACCCACGGATGGAAGCGGCGCAAAGACTCTTCTCTTCCTTTCTTCAGATATATCTTTACCATATCTTCGTTCTTTCGGAAAATCTATTTGTACCATTCGCTCCGATAATATTGGTCCATGTCGCTCAGGTACAAATATATTATTCCTTATTATATAATCTTCATTCGGAAAATCTATTTATATCACTCACTCCGTTAATATTGGTCCATGTCGTTCGGATATAAATAGATTATTCCTTATATTGTTCTGAGTTATATTCCAAAAGCCATGGACCCTTATATTTTGGCCTTTGGGATATAACTCAAACTGTTTCGATTTTTGGTTCCAGGTCTTCAGGGGTCAGGGGGTTCTTTTCTGAGATAAGAAGCCGTTTGTACATTTCGCGGCAGACCCAGGCGTCGGTGGCGGCATATTTTTGCTGCGATTCAGAAAGGCTTTCCGCCTCCCAGTTGGACAGCTGCTGACTCTTGGAAATCCTCATTCCAAGGATAATGGCCGACATTTTCTTGACGCTTTTATCCTTAATCCCCCACTCCCATACAATCTTCTGCAAGTCCACAAAGCCGCACGGCTCAAAATGCCTGTAATTCTGAAGACCCTTGATATCATCGGCAACGGCGGCTCCGACTTTTATAATATTTTTGTCGGACAGAATCCGGCAAAGGCTCTTCTGCATGCCAAGGGTCTTGACCCTGAAAAGAAAGGCCTTTTCCGCTCCGCTAAGTTGCAGAAGCGCCACCCCGAAGTGAGGCTGGTGCGCATTGAAGCAGGGCCTGGACTCAGTGTCAAAGCCTATGATACTCTTTGTCTTGAGGTACCGGATTGCGTGGTCGAAGTCTTTTCCGGGCTTGTCTATTACGGTTATATGTCCCTCAAAGGCAGCCAAGGGTAGCCGTGCGATGTCTTCTGTTTCTACACTCTTAACGAACATACTCTGAGAATACTTTTGGAGTGCTCTCTATCATCAGGTTCCTGAGGTCTTCCGTTAGGTATTTGTCTTTCAGTTCTACCGTGACATAGGAAGAATCGCGCTCCGAGGCCGCTGTAACATACAATTTAACCTGCGGATACGTAATCCTGTGGGTAAACGAATTGTTCTTGCGGAGATAGTTGTAGCAAGCCGATGACACTGCTTCCCTAAGGTCGATGACCTTGAAATCGGGGGCAAGGAAGTTAAGATAGGTGATATAACGGTCCTGATCCACTGCCATGACGGACTTCACAGCCTCACGGAGTTCATCCACCGGAACAGAAAGGTCATCCACAATCAGGGCGTTAAGTTTGCCCTTACCTTCACCATCGGCGTATTTTTTCATAAATTCAAGGAAACGGCTTGTTACGGTAGAATCCGTACCGGGGGTGATGACGGTGTAGCGGGCGTCCCAGTCTTTGCGGGAGTCGCGCATTTTGTCGAACACTTTGGTGTAAACGCCGCCTTCCAGCATCACAGGAGTCGTCCAAATGCCAACGTTCATTCCGGGGCCACAGGCCTTCCAGGCAGCATCCAGCATCGCATGAACGGGAGAAACAATCTGCACCTTGGAATTTGTAAGTGTTTTAAGGGTGTCGATGTCGTCGTATCCGTATGCCGATGACAGAGGGCTGGAGAGCACGACAAGCTTTGCAGCCGACTTATGGACGATTTTCTCTGTATCGAACGAGTTAAGGAAGCAGGCTGTGTCAAGCGCCGCGGCATAATTGCGCACATTAATCTCTGACAGGGTCTCTTCTTCTCCGTTCTTTATGAAACGGCTGTAGGAGCCGTTGAATCTGTCAAGTATGGGGCAGATGGTCTCTCCGGCGAAGTCCGGCAGGCCGTCATTGCTGGTGCGACCGTTGATATTGTCGAATTTGTCGGACTTTATAAGGCTTTCAGAAAGCAGAAGCGTTGCCTCGGGCTCTCCGATGACGGCTATTCCCCCGTGTATGTTTCTGTTTCGCGTTGCCGATATCACCTGATAGTCCGCCTGAGTTGTATCCTGAATAAGACTTTGGGCATATTTGCCTATGGCTGCACTACTGGCCTCCGGGCCTTTGCAAGCAGGAATAAGCGCCATTATCGCTGCGATGGCAGAAAAACAAGTCAATCGTCTCATATCCAAAATGATTTTCCTGCAAAAATAATAATTTTAGCGCAGATGTGAAAGAGTTTGCAGAATCTGTGGCAGAAGCATCGACTTTACATACTCTTCTTCCATGAAATGAGTGCCGTCGTATGTGGCATATCCGTCCCCGAACAGCTTTTTATATTTGCCGATGCTGACGACTCCCCACTTCATGTAATGGTCATGGAGGCCGAAGAATGCGAAGACACTGCCGCCCCTTGGCTGGAGGGCTTCTTTGCCGTGCTGCCTGTACTTTTTAAGTACCTTATATGTAAAATGGAGTTTCTGGCGGTCTCCCTCACGGGGCTTGTAAATGCGGTCCAGGATGGCTGTAACGCCCGGAATAAGGGCCAGCCAGGAGTAAATCCTCATGCGCGCGGGGGCGCCCAGGGCCGGGGAAACAAGGATTCTGGGGACATCCGGGGTTCGCAGGGCATGCAGGGAGCCAAGGGATTCTCCCACTACGACATCGGGGTGAAAGTCCGCAAACCAGGACTCAATCCGGGCATGGGCGACCTCCGGGTCGAAGTCGTATGTCCGCACTTCCAGGACGGTGCCGTCCGGCAGCATCGGCCTTAATAATGAAGGTATGCGGCTGTCCGATCCGCCTCCCATTCCGTGCAAATATGCTATTCTGTAAGATTTAGGTGCGTTCATGCTTGTAAATATCACAATATTTTCTTAGATTCGCAATTCAGAAAACAATTTTAAAACTCAATAGAATGAAGAAAACAATCTTCGCAGCCATTCTTGCTGCAATCGTCATCCCCTTCGGCGCTTCCGCACAGCCCAAGGCCGCTGATCCCGGACTCGAATTTACCGTTGTAAAGGAGAATCCCATCACCTCTATCAAGAACCAGAACCGTTCCGGTACCTGCTGGTGCTTCTCTGCACTTGCATTCCTTGAGTCAGAGGCTATCCGTATCAACAAGCTCAAGGAAGAGGATTATCCTGACTTCTCAGAGATGTTTGTAGTGAGCAAGTCTTACCAGGACAGGGCAGAGGAATATGTCCGCATGGACGGTCACCTTGGCTTTGGCGCAGGCAGCTGGAGTGAGGACGCAGTTCACCACATCATGAAGAACTACGGACTTGTACCCCAGGAGGTTATGTCCGGCCTTAACTACGGCACCGAGCTCCCTGTTCACGGAGAGATTGACGCCGTTGCAAAGGCTTACGTAGACGCTATCGTAAAGAAACCCAACAGGACCCTTTCCACCGCATGGAAGAACGGTTTCAAGGGTATGCTTGACGCTTACTTCGGCGAGTGCCCGGAGGAATTCGAGTTCAAAGGCAAGAAATACACCCCTGCTTCTTACCGCGATTCTTTCAAGCTCAATGCCGATGATTATGTAACCCTTACCTCCTTCACCCATCATCCGTTCTACACAACCTTCGCTATCGAGGTTTGCGACAACTGGAGAAGGGATGTTTCTTACAATGTACCTGTAGACGAGCTCATGGACGCTCTTTACTATGCCCTTGAAAACGGCTTCACGACTTGCTGGGGCGGCGATGTAAGCGAGACCGGCTTCACCCGTAACGGTACTGCACTGCTTGTAGATCCCAAGGCTGCTACCACCGGTTCAGACCAGGAGCGCTGGGTTGGCAAGGCAGAGGACAAACCCAAGGAGGCAGCCAAGGCAGAGGCTCCCAAGGAGCTTGTAGCAGACCAGGCTTTCCGCCAGAAGGGCTACGATGAAAAGACTACCACCGACGATCACGGTATGCAGGCTTTCGGTATTGCCAAGGACCAGTATGGCAACAAGTACATCATGATTAAGAATTCCTGGGGAGAAAGCGGCAAATACAAGGGTATCTGGTACATGTCAGATGCTTTCTGCCGTGGCAAGGTTCTGGGTATTATGCTTCACAAGGATGCCCTTCCCAAGGCTCTTAAAGCTAAACTTGGTATCAAATAATGAGCGTTACCAAGTATATTCCTGATACAATCACCTCAATGAACCTCCTCTGCGGGGTCCTTGGGGTGATTTTCACATTGGACGGAAGGCCGGATGTGGGCTTCCTGTTCATGATTGGTGCGGCTGTGGCTGACTTTTTTGACGGTTTTGCCGCAAGGTTACTGCATGCTTATTCGGATTTGGGCAAGCAGTTGGACTCGCTGTCTGATTTGGTAAGCTTTGGTGTGCTGCCTGCGCTGATGTTGCATGTTATCATGCGTGACAGTTTTGGCGGGTGTTGCCAGCTGGCGACTTTCCTGCCGCTTATATATGCTGTTGGAACGGCTTTCAGGCTGGCTAAATTCAATATTGATGAGAGGCAGCATATGTCTTTCATCGGGCTTCCCTGCCCTGCTGCTGCCATGATTTGCGGTTCTTTTGCATATCTTGCTACGGTAAATGATGGCGGTATTGCCGCACAGCTTGCCGGTCTTTGCTGGTTTGTTCCTGTTATGGCCGCGGTGCTTGCCTTTCTGATGGTTTGTGAGGTGCCTATGTTTGCGATGAAGTTTGGCGGCTCTCATTCAGATGCCGATGCTGCAGCGACGCTGGAGAATATCAAGAGGGTTGCGTTTTTCAGTATTACTGCTATTGTTGCGGTAATTACCGTTATTCTGGGCCAGAACTGGGCTCTTGTTCCCCTCCTATCCTTCACGTCCTACATCCTTATCAACCTCTGCTTTTCCTTCATTAAACGGTAGGTTTCCTACGACATCGCAAAATACATTTGCACCTCTCGCTCACGACATCGCAAAATAATTTGCACCGCTCTCTCACGACATCGCAAAATATATTTGCACCTCTCGCTCCGTTTATAAGGGTCCATGTCGCTCGGGTGCAAATTATTTTGCTCTGTT
>OMVB01000056.1 GCA_900314395.1 uncultured Prevotellaceae bacterium
TCTGCTGATTCTTTTTTTAACCTCTAATGTTTTCTCTCAATATTTTCAATGAACTTGACACTTGATTTCTCAAATGGGCTGCAAAGATACGGACTTTTTTTTAACCTCCAAATCTTTTTTCGATTTTTTTGAAAAAATTGTTAAATTTGTAGTCCGCGCCCTTAAAAAGGGCCGCCGCCATATGGATAAAAACACTAAAAACTTCCTCGCGCTGGACTGCGGAGCCACCTCCTGCAGGGCTATACTCGCCACCTTTAAGGGCAGCAAAATGACCGCCTTCAAAGAAATCTGCCGCTTTCCCAACGGCATAATCAGGGAAAACGGCCGCTGCTTCTGGGACATCCGGGAAATATTCCGCCAGTTTCTGGACTGCATCCGCAAAATGGAGGTAAAACCGGACAGCATCGGCATTGATACCTGGGGCGTAGACTTCGGACACATCGGCCCGGATGGCAGCATAATCGGCAGGCCAAGGGCATACAGGGACAGCTACACGGACGGCGTGCCGGAGGAAGTCTTTGCAAATCATATCTCCGCCGATGAACTCTATGGCATCGCCGGTCTTCAGACAAACAACTTCAATTCCATTTTCCAACTTTACGCGCAGAAGAAGGAAGGCTTCGCCCCATATGCCGATGCCGCCAGAATCCTGTTCATCCCGGACCTTCTTATATATATGTTCACCGGGAAACAAGTCTGCGAGTATACAGAGGCCTCCACCTCCGGGCTCATCGACCCTGTCACCCGCCAGGCGGTTAAAGGCCTGCCGGAAAGGCTGGGACTGCGCCCGGACCTTTTGGCAGGGATGATCCAGCCGGGAGAGATCGCCGGATTCACCAAGGCGGAACTCGGGATCGGGGAAATCCCGGTTGTGGCCGTTGCCTCACACGACACAGCATCGGCAATTGCCGCAGTGCCGGCGGAAGACGGGGACTTCGCATACCTGTCAAGCGGCACATGGAGCCTGATGGGCCTGGAAAGCCCCCGCCCTATTATTAATAAGGATAGTTTCCGGGACAACTTCACCAACGAAGGCGGAATTGACGGAACCACCTGCTTCCTTAAAAACATCACCGGAATGTGGCTGCTTGAGGAATGCCGCCGCAAATGGAAGGCAGAAGGACTTGACTGTTCTTACGACACCATACTAAAGCTTGCCATGGAGGAAGAATCCTTTCCCGGCCGGATTGATCCGGAGGCACCAGGATTCTCCAACCCAACGGACATGGAGCAGGAAATAAAAGAAGCCTCGGGCGCACGCACGCGGGCGCAGGTAATAAGTTGTATCTACCACAGTCTTGCAGAAAAGTACAAAGAGGTGCTGGAGAAACTGAAGAAATTCTCCCCGGCCCCTGTAAAAAGGCTTCACATTATTGGCGGAGGCAGCGCAAATACCTATCTTAACCAGCTGACGGCCAATACAATAGGCCTGCCAGTAGTAGCAGGACCAACTGAGGCTACCGCCATAGGCAACATACTTATGCAGGCAAGGGCGGCCGGGCTGGTAAAAGACAAAAAAGAAATGAGAAACCTTGTTCTGCAAAACTTCCCCGTTAAAACATATAACCCTGAAAATCAATAAATTATGAGCATACTGGATGGCAGGCCCGCACTTGCTGCGGAAATTGAAAAAGTGGCCGAGGTGGCCGGATACCTTTGGGAAAAAGGCTGGGCAGAGCGCAACGGCGGCAACATTACCGTGAATATTACCGCCCAGGTGGACGACGCCATCCGCGCGCTGCCCGCGATAACAGAGTCCCGCCCCATCGGCTTCCACCTTCCGCACCTGGAGGGTTGCTACTTCTATTGCAAAGGCACCAACCGCCGCATGAGGGACCTTGCCCGCCAGCCCATGCAGAACGGTTCCGTCATCCGGATTCTCCCGGACTGCGAGTCCTACGTTATCATTGCCGATGCCGATGTCCCTCCGACATCGGAGCTGCCCTCACATCTGGCGATGCACGACTACCTTCTGGCCAAAGGCTCCCCCTACCGGGCCTGCGTCCACACACATCCGATAGAGCTCGTGGCGCTGTCCCACAATAAGGAATGGCTGAAGAAAGATGTAGCCACCAAGGTGCTGTGGTCCATGATTCCGGAGACTAAAGCCTTCTGTCCCAGAGGCTTGGGCATCGTTCCGTATATGCTGCCCGGCAGCAAAGAGCTTGCGGAAGCCACCATCAAGGCGGTAGATGACAACTATGACGTGGTGCTGTGGGAAAAGCACGGGGTGTTCGCCGTTGACATGGACGCCATGGCCGCCTTCGACCAAATCGACGTCCTTAACAAAAGCGCCTTGATATACATAGCTGCAAAGAACCTGGGCTTCACCCCCGACGGCATGACAGATGCCCAGATGCAGGAGATTTCCCGCGTTTTCAAGTTGCCTAAATAACGGTTTCGATGAACAGGAACGGAGCTTTTGTGGGGAATTTGGCCTGCTTTGCCGCATACGCCATATTCGGGTTCAACATAATCAGTTGCAAAAACATTTCCATCGACGGTAATATTACGCCGATGGCTCTGTTTTGTCTGCGGTCCTTCGGGGCGACGGCGCTGTTCTGGCTATGGTCCGCCGTAACCGGCAGGAAGGAACGGATAGAGAAAGGCGACTTCTGGAAAATAGCCCTGGCGTCGTTCCTGGGGCTGTTTCTGACCCAGGTTTCCTTCCTGTTTGCCATAACGAAGACCACGGCCATCGACGCCTCCATAATGAGTACGCTCAGTCCTATCATGACCCTGATAATATCGGCGATAGTCATAAAGGAAAGGATAACCTGGAGCGGAGTCGCCGGAATCGCACTGAGCCTGACGGGCGTTTTCATCCTGATTTTCAACTGCGTCTCTATTCGCTCAGGGGCCGATTCCACATCGGTCTGGGGCATCATCGGCATGATAATCAACACCTTGAGCTTCGCCTCCTATGTGGGAATCTTCAAGCCACTGATACAGAAGTACTCCGTTGTGACCTTCATGAAGTGGATGTTCCTGTTCTCCTCCCTTATGGCGCTGCCGTTCTCCTTTGGCGCCTTCAGCGCATCCAATTTGGCTGCCGTGCCGATGGATGTGATGTGGCAGGTCCTGTACGTTGTCGTCTTCGCAACCTTCGTGGCCTACTTCCTTATTCCCATCGGCCAGAAGCGCCTGCGGCCGGTTGTTGTGTGCATGTACACTTATGTCCAGCCGGTCATCGCAATGGTGATTGCCCTTGCGATGGGGCTGGACACATTGAACGCACTCAAAATCATGGCCACGGTGCTCGTCTTCACTGGCGTCAGCCTGGTGAATTTTGTGCCAAAGCGATAGTCTATTCCGCGTAAAGCTTGATGATGTTCAGAATTACCTCTGAGGCTTTTTCTATGCTTTCCAGGGGTACGAACTCCATTTTACCGTGGAAGTTAAGGCCTCCGGCGAAGATGTTGGGGCAAGGCAGGCCTTTGAAGGAGAGGTTGGCACCGTCGGTGCCGCCGCGGATAGGCTGGACCTTGGGCTTGATGCCGGCCATCTCAATAGCCTTGATTGCCTTTTCTACAACGTGGAAGTGCGGCTCTACCTGCTCGCGCATATTATAGTACTGGTCCTTAAGAGCCAAAGTGGCGGTGCCGGGGCCGTATTTCACATTGATAAAATCGCAAACCTGTGTCATCAGGGCCTTCTTTTGCTCGAACTTCTCCCTGTCGTGGTCGCGGATTATGTAGGCGATGCTTGCATTCTCCACACTGCCGTTAAAGGCAATCAGGTGGAAGAAACCCTCATAACCCTCTGTATATTCAGGGCGCTGTTCCACCGGCAGCAGGCCGTTCAGCTCCGTGGCAATCAGGATGGCATTACGCATCTTTCCCTTGGCGCTTCCCGGGTGCACATTTCTGCCCTGAATCTGTATTTTTGCCGATGCCGCATTGAAGTTTTCATACTCCAGCTCGCCGATTTCTCCGCCGTCCATGGTGTAAGCGAAGTCTGCACCGAAGCGGGGAACATCGAACTTAACCACACCGCGGCCTATTTCCTCGTCCGGGGTAAAGCCAATCTTGATTGGACCGTGCTTGAATTCAGGGTGCTCAACAATATACTGGACGGCGTTCATGATTTCCGCAACGCCGGCTTTGTCATCGGCGCCAAGAAGGGTTGTGCCGTCTGTAGTGATAAGCGTCTGGCCCTTGTAATGCAGCATCTCCGGAAACTCTGAAGGCTTCAAAAACAGCCCGGGAACACCGCCCAGGGCAATTTCTCCACCATCGTAATTCTTAATAATCTGGGGCTTCACATCCTTTCCGGAAGCATCCGGGGCAGTATCGACATGGGCGATAAAACCTATAGCCGGGACTTTTTTGTCGATGTTGGAAGGGATGGAGGCCATTACGTAACCGAACTCATCCAAAGTGACATCGACACCAAGGGCGGCAAGTTCATCGCGCAGCATCTTCAGGAGGTCCCATTCGCGGGCAGCAGAAGGCTGGCTCTCTGAGTTTTCATCGGAAGTAGTCTCAACGGCGACGTATCTTAAAAACCGGTCTAAAATATTTTCCATAATATAATTGATTCTTTATCCAAAGGGCCTTCAAAAACCTGTGCCACCCTCGGCATCATAAGAGGGAGGGGCCCTTTAGGGAGGGGTCGCATCGCGACGGTTTTTGAAGGGCCTTTGGATTAAATAAACTATTTGTCTTTTTTAAGGGAAGCAACTGTCATATAGATGATTAGGGCGACGAAGGGGATAATTGCAACAGCCTCTCCGTAGTTGGTGTTCCAGTCCTTCAGGAATATATTGACGTTGGCAAATTTAAGGATTGCGCTTACTACGCCCATGAGCGCACCGCCGGCGATGAAACCGGATGCGATAAGGGTTCCCTTGCTAAGGCGTGCCTCGTTAACGGCTGCATCCTTGCTGCGGGTGCTTACGAACCAGGAGATTCCGCCGCCGATGAGAAGCGGCAGGTTCAGGTCCAGAGGAATGAACATACCCAGTGCGAACGGCAGTGCGGGGATCTTCAGGAAGTTAAGGATAAGAGCCAGGACAGCACCTATGCCGTAAAGCATCCACGGAGCGCCTTCACCGCTCATAAGAGGGCCGATAAGCGCTGCCATTGCGTTGGCCTGCGGAGCTACCAGAGCTTCGTCTCCGGTGAAGCCGTAGGTCTTGTTAAGGATGAGCATTACGCCGCAGACTGTAACGGCGGAAACGGCTACGCCAAGGAACTTCCAGGTCTCCTGCTTGCGGGGAGTCGTGCCTATCCAGTACCCGATTTTAAGGTCAGTTATGAAGGAACCCGCGACGGAAAGTGCCGTACAAACCACGCCGCCTATGATAAGCGCCGCCGCCATTCCGGCATTGCCCTTAAGCCCCACGGCGATAAGTACTACCGACGCGATGATAAGCGTCATCAGCGTCATTCCGCTGACAGGGTTGGAGCCCACGATGGCGATGGCGTTTGCGGCCACAGTCGTGAACAGGAAGGCGATAACGCCAACAATCACAAGACCGACAAGTGCCTGCCAAACGTTCTCTACAACGCCGCCGAAGGCGAAGAATGCGAAGATGGCGATAAGGGCGATGGCAATCCCGAATACGATGTTCTTCATGGGGATGTCCTCGTCTGTGCGGGCTACCTTCTCTGCGCCTTTCTTGTCTCCCTTGAACTCACTTACAGCCAGTCCCAGGGCCGATTTTATTACGCCGAAGGATTTTATAATGCCGATGATTCCGGCTGTTGCAATACCGCCGATGCCGATAGGTCTTGCATAGGTACTGAAGATGTTTTCAGGGCTTAGACCGGCAGCCTGGGCCTCCGGAAGCACAAAACCTATAAGCGGGATGATAAAGAACCATACCAGGAAGGAGCCGCAGCAAATGATGAGGGCGTATTTGAGGCCGATGATGAAGCCCAGGCCCAGGACGGCTGCGCCGGTGTTGAGTTTTACCAGGATTTTTGCCTTGTCTGCGATGGCTGCGCCGAACTCGAACACCCTGGAGGTTAGGGTTTCGCTCCAGAGGCCGATGCTGGCTACTATGAAGTCATACAAACCGCCGATGAGTCCGCTCAGGACAAGGATTTTGGCACCTTTGCCGCCGCCCTCACCGTTAACCAGGACCTGGGTGGTGGCAGTTGCCTCCGGGAACGGATACTTGCCGTGCATTTCCTTGACAAAATACTTGCGGAAGGGAATCAGGAAAAGGATTCCCAGCACGCCTCCCAGCAGGGAAGACAGCACCATCTGGGCGAAGTTTATGTCCAGACCCAGTATGTAGATGGCCGGCAGCGTGAAGATTGCTCCCGCCACTACGGCGCCCGAACAGCCGCCTATGGACTGGATAATCACGTTCTGGCTTAGCCTGTCATTCTTCCTGAGCGCAGCAGTAAGGCCCACGCCTATGATTGCGATAGGAATGGCGGCCTCGAACACCTGACCCACCTTGAGTCCAAGGTAGGCGGCTGCGGCAGAGAACAGGATTACCATGAAAATGCCGACGAGTACCGAATAGGGCGTAACCTCGGCGAACTTCTTTTCCGGACTAAGGAGGGGTTTGTATTCCTCCCCGGGCTTCAGCTCCCGCTGAGCGTTTTCCGGCAGTTTAAGTTTGTTTTCTTCCATATTTATTGTTTTGTCATGTCGAGCGAAGTCGAGACATCTAATTGCAAACTTAATAAAAACAATTGTAAAAACGTTTAAAAATTTCTATCTTGTGGGAAAATCGGAAACAAATACCACGTACTCTATGAATAAATACCCCAAAATCGGCATCAGGCCCACGATAGACGGCCGCCAGGGCGGCGTCAGGGAAGCCCTTGAAGCCAAGACAATGGCACTTGCCAATGCAGTTGCAGAACTTATTTCCAAGAATCTGAAAAACGGAGACGGCTCTCCCGTGGAGTGCGTCATCGCAGACCACACCATCGGCCGCGTGGCAGAGGCCGCCGCATGCGCAGAAAAATTCGAGCGTGAGGGGGTCGGCTCAACAATTACAGTAACCTCCTGCTGGTGCTACGGTTCAGAGACAATGGACATGAATCCTCACTGGCCAAAGGCCGTATGGGGCTTCAACGGCACGGAACGTCCGGGCGCAGTTTACCTTGCCGCAGTGCTTGCGGCACACGCACAGAAGGGCCTTCCGGCCTTCGGAATCTACGGCCACGATGTCCAGGACCTTGACGACAACACTATTCCGGCCGATGTCGCAGAGATAATCCTGCGCTTTGCCCGCGCCGCGCAGGCAGTAGCCACCATGCGCGGAAAGAGCTATCTTTCCATGGGCGGCACCTGCATGGGAATCGCCGGCTCAATCGTCAACGCAGACTTCCTTCAGAACTACCTTGGAATGCGCACGGAGTATGTTTCACTGGTTGAAATCCTGCGCCGCGTAGACTATGGCATCTACGACAAAGAAGAGTTCGAGAAGGCCATGGAATGGGTGAACAAGTACTGCAAACCGCAGGAGGGCCACGACTACAACGAGGACCGCGCCCTGTTCCCCGGCACGCCCATGACCTCTTTCAACGGCAAAGGCAAAGGCAAGAACCGTGAAGAGAAAGACGCAGACTGGGAGTTCACGGTAAAGAACATGATGATTATCCGCGACCTTATGTGCGGCAATCCCAAGCTCCTTGAAATGGGCTACAAGGAGGAGGCCCTTGGCCATAACGCCATCGCAGGCGGCGTACAGGGCCAGCGCCAATGGACGGATTACAAGCCCAACTTCGATTTTCCGGAGTCCCTGATGTGCTCTTCGTTCGACTGGAACGGCATCCGCGAGGCCTATATCCTGGCTACGGAGAACGACTTCCTTAACGGGATGTCCATGCTTATGGGCCACCTTCTCACCGGCCGCGGAGTCATGTTCAGCGACGTCCGCACCTATTGGAGCCCGGAGGCCGTGGAGCGCGTCACCGGCAAGAAGCCGGAAGGCCTTGCCGCCGGCGGTTTCATCCACCTTATCAACTCCGGAGCCACAACCCTTGACGCAACGGGAGCCATGTCAGACGCCAACGGTAATCCTACCATCAAGGAGCCTTGGAACATGACAGAGAAGGACGTCGAGGCCTGCCTCAAGGCCACCAACTGGATGCCTGCCGACCGCGATTACTTCCGTGGTGGCGGCTATTCCGCCCACTTTGTAACCCGCGGCGGCATGCCTATGACCATGATGCGGCTGAATATCGTAAATGGTCTTGGCCCCGTAATCCAGATAGCAGAAGGCTGGAGCGCAGAGCTGCCCAAGGATATGCACGACATCCTGGACAAGCGCACGGATCCCACATGGCCTACCACATGGTTCGTTCCGCGCCTTGACGCCGGCAAAGACTGCTTCAAGGATGTGTACAGCGTAATGAACAACTGGGGCGCCAACCACGGAGCCATCGCTTACGGCCACATCGGCGCAGATCTCATAACATTGTGCTCAATACTCAGGATACCGGTATGCATGCACAATGTTGCAGAGGACAAGATCTTCCGTCCTGCGGCATGGAATGCTTTCGGAATGGACAAGGAGGGTGCAGACTACAGGGCCTGCGCCAACTTCGGTCCTATTTATAAATAATTGATACAGAATGTTAAAGTCCAAACTGGTAGAACGGCAGTATCTCCTGCCCTTTATCCTGATCACATCGCTGTTTGCCCTCTGGGGCTTCGCGAACGACATTACCAACCCGATGGTGGCCGGCTTCCAGACAATCATGGAACTGTCGGCTGCCAAGGCGTCACTCATCCAGTTCGCTTTCTATGGCGGATATGCCACCATGGCTATTCCTGCGGCGCTGTTCGCCCGCAAGTACAGTTATAAGAGCGGCATCCTGCTGGGTCTGACGCTATATGCAGCGGGCGCTTTCCTGTTTATTCCGGCCGCAGCGCAGCAGAGCTTCACTTTCTTCTGCCTGTCGCTGTACATCCTTACCTTCGGGCTGGCCTTCCTGGAGACGACGGCAAATCCCTTCATCCTTTCTTTGGGAAACAAGGAGACATCGACACGCCGCCTGAATCTTGCGCAGGCCTTTAATCCGATGGGCTCCCTGGCCGGAATGGCGGTGGCTTCATGGGTGGTTCTCCCGAACCTGCTCAGCGACCAGCACCGCGACGCCGCGGGACAGCTGGTGTTCAGCGAGCTTCCGGAGGCCCAGAAGGCCGTAGAGAGGGTTCATGACCTTGCCGTCATCCGCGACGCGTATGTGGCGCTGGGTATTGTCGTGCTGATTGTCCTTGTGGTGATTGCGCTTACAAGAATGCCCGGGACCAGTACAACATCGGCACAGAAAACCGGGACAAAGAGCACCCTTAAAAGACTGTGGCACAATGTTGCATACAGGGAGGGCGTTGCGGCCCAGGTTTTCTATGTGGCAGCGCAGATCATGGTCTGGACTTTCATCATTCAGTATGCCGACAATCTTGGAATCAACAAGGCAACGGCGCAGAAGTACAATATCATTGCCATGGCCATGTTCCTGTGCTTCCGCTTTGTAGCAACCTTCCTTATGAAGTACGTGAATTCCAGGAAGTTACTGGCGATATTCGGTCTTTTGGCGGCTCTCTGCACAGTTGGGACTATCTGCTTTGTAGGCATGGCCGGGCTTGTCTGCCTTGTGGCCATAAGCGCATTCATGAGCCTTATGTTCCCGACGATTTACGGTATTGCCCTTGAGGGGGTCAAGCCGGAGGACAGCACCCTTGGCGCCGCCTTCCTGGTTATGGCAATTGTAGGCGGAGCGCTGCTTCCGCCACTCCAGGGCAGCATTATAGACTTGAAGGTGGTTGCAGGACATCCCGCAGTAAACGTCAGCTTCGTCCTGCCGCTCATCTGCTTCATCGTTGTCACCGTCTACGGCCTGCGACGCTACCGCCGCTCCAAATCCGGCGCGGAACAGCTTACAGCGTAAAGACGGTGTAGGTGAGGAAGGACATCAGCCAGGCTATTATCATCGTATAAGCACAGGTACCCACGGCCCATTTCCAGCTGTGGGTCTCGTGTTTTATAGCCACGAAGGTGGCGATGCACGGGAAGTACAGCAGCACGAATACCATGAAGGCCAGGGCGGTCTGCCAGCTTATATCTCTGGCAAGTGCGCTTTGCAGGGCGGTGTCATCCTCCAGGTCTTCTCCTTGGGATATTTTTGCGCCCTGGGAATACATTACGCCCAAAGAGCTCACTACCAATTCCTTGGCGGCCACGCCGGTAAGAAGGCTCACTCCCATTTTCCAGTTAATGCCCATCGGCGCAAGGACCGGTTCAACGGCCCGGCCAAGACGGCCGATATAGGAATCGGCCTGTTGCTGCTCGTAAAGGTCGTTTACCCGGGCGGCATCGGCATCGGAAAGAGTCTCTGAATAGACCTCAGTTGCGGCGGTGAGTTCCTGACTGCGGGGAAAATAGCCCAGGAACCAGATGACAACGGAGCAAAGGAGTATGGTGGTAGCCATCTTTTGCAGGTACTGACGGCCCTTTTCCCATGTATGGCGCCAGATTGCCTTGGCCGTTGGGATGCGGTAAGGCGGGAGTTCCATAACGAAGGGAAGGTCGTCGTCCTTGACAAAGCGCTTGATAACCATTGCAGAAAGCACGGCCAGGACTATTCCCAGAAGGTAAATACCCAGCAGCACAAGGGCTGCGTTTCCAGCAAAGAAAGCCCCGGCGAACAGTACGAAAATCGGCAACCTGCCGGCGCAGGACATGAACGGGATTATGGCAATTGTAATCAGGCGGCTCTTGCGGCTTTCTATTGTACGGCAGGCCATGATTGCAGGCACGTTGCAGCCGAACCCCATCACCATCGGTATAAAACTCTTGCCGTGAAGGCCCAGCCTGTGCATCATCTTATCCACAATGAAGGCGGCACGGGCCATGTAGCCTGAGTCCTCCAAAAGGGAGATGAAGAAATAGAGTATAAGGATGTTAGGCAGGAAGACAAGTACGCTGCCCACCCCGGCGATTACGCCGTCTACAAGCAGGTTCTTGAGCCAGCCGTCGGCCATGAGACCGCCCAACTTTTCTCCCAGCCAGGCCACGCCGGCATCGATCCAGTCCATCGGATACTGGCCCAGTGTGAATGTTGCCTGGAAGATGATGTACAGCAGCAGGATGAAGATAGGGAAAGCGGCCCACTTGTTGGCCACGACGGCATCGATCTTATCCGTTATGGTATGCTTCGGCCGCAGCTCCCTGTGCTCGCGGTAGGTCTCCGTAAGGGCACCGTTTATGAAGGCGTATTTTGCGTCCACGATTGCCGATTCACAGTCTGTGTCAAGCACCTCCCGGATGCGCGCTTCCTCCTGCTCCCTTGCAGCCCTCAACTCCCCGGCAAAAGGCAGTTCTCCCAGCACCTTCTCTACGTCCGAGTCATGCTCCAAATACTTGATAGCCAGGTATCTGGTGGAATATTTGGTACGCAGGGAAGCATCCTGCTGAAGCATGATTTTTATGCGGTCGATGCTCTGCTCCAGCTCTGTTCCGTGGTTGATATGGATATGTCTTGCAACAGAAGGAGCCGCGCCGCTGTAGACCTCAAGTACGGTGTCAAAGAGCTGTCCGATGCCTTCTCCGCTACGGCTTATCGTAGGGCAGACCGGCACGCCGAAGAGGCGGCCCAGCTGGACGGTGTCGATTTCGTCTCCCTTGGAGATAAGCTCGTCGTACATATTGAGGGCTATCACCGTCCTCAGGTTCATGTCGATGATCTGGGTGGTGAGATAGAGGTTCCTTTCTATGTTGGATGCGTCTACGACGTTGATTACCACATCCGGAGTTTTATCGATGAGCGCCTTGCGCACATAGAGTTCTTCCGGGCTGTATGCCGACAGTGAATAGGTCCCCGGCAGGTCTATAAGCACGATTTCATAGCCTTTCCAGGAGAAGCGGCCCTCTTTTGCGTCCACGGTGACACCGCTGTAGTTGCCGACATGCTCACGGCTGCCCGATGCTACGTTGAACAGGGAGGTTTTGCCACAGTTGGGGTTTCCCACAAGAGCCACCCTAATCTGACGGTGGCGCCTGTCGGCCAGGTCTTCCATCTCCAGCTGGACAGTGGCGGCGGCATAAGGTTCTCCTGAGGGGATAGGGGCGGTCTCCCCTGCCGATGTATTAAGGTATTCCAGGGCTTCGTCTTCTCCGATAACCTCTATCATCCGGGCTTCCTCGCGCCTGAGCGAGAGTTTGTAACCCATGATTTCGTATTCGATAGGGTCCTGGAGCGGGGCGTTAAGTATAACCTTCACCTTCTTTCCGGAGATGAAGCCCATTTCTATCAGCCTTTTACGGAAGCTGCCGTGGCCGTTAACCTTTGCGATAACGCCGGAGCTGCCCGTCTTGAGTTCTGCAAGTAGCATTCAGTTATCTGTTTATCCGTGTCGTAATATTTTTGCGGGGCAAAATTAACGTTTTTTAAGTTACCGCACCATCCCCATTTATTGGGATTTTCGCCGATGTTTCTTATATTTGTATCGTCAGTAAATACTAAAAACATGAGCACAGAGAAAAAATACGCTGTTGGCGTTGATATCGGCGGAAGTCACATCACCTCCGCAGTGGTAGACCTTGAAAAAGGAGAAATCGTCGGTCATCCTGTCACTACCGATGTAGACCATACCTCACCGGCAGAGGTTATTTTTTCTGCCTGGACAGAGAACCTCAGGCTTCTTATCAATGAGTCCGGCCTGCCAATCAGGCAGATCGGCATGGCTTTCCCGGGGCCCTTCGATTACGACAAGGGAATTTCCTGGATGGAGCATAAGTTCCAGGCTATCTATGGTATTAACATCGGCCAGACGCTCGCAGCCAGACTGTTGGAATTCAAAGACTTGGAGTTCAAATTTGTAAATGACGCAGGTGCGTTCGCCCTTGGAGAAAGCAGTTTTGGCGCCGCCAAGGACAGCGACCGGGTTATCGTGCTCACCCTTGGAACCGGCGTGGGCTCAGGCTTCGTGGCCAACCACACCATCGTCCGCAGCGGGGATACCGTTCCTGAGGGCGGAGAAGTCTGGAACCTTCCCTTCCATGAAGGAATCGTAGACGAGGCTTTTTCTACCCGGTGGGTTGTGGGCCGTTATAACGAGCTTACCGGCAAACAGGTCCAGGGCGCCAAAGACGTAGCAATGCGCTATGAGTTTGACGATGCCGCCAAGCAGCTCTTCAATGAGTTCGGTTACCGCCTGGCAGAATTCACTACTCCCTGGCTCAAAAAGTTCAAAAGCCGCACTCTTGTACTTGGAGGCAATATTTCAAGAAGCCTGCCGCTGTTTGCCCAGCCGCTGCAAAGGGCGTACGAGCAGGCCGGCCTTACCGTAGAGGTTAAAGGCTCCGTGCTTCTTGACAAGGCCGCCATGCTTGGAGCGGCATCGCTGTTTATGTAGGACTTATCCGGCGCGGTCTGCTTCACGTATTTGCTGAAGAACGACGGGGTGGAGAATCCCAGTTTGTAGCATACTACTTGATGCTATTCTGCTGATTTTGAAAGGATTACATTAATTGCCGATTGAATTTCTTCCTGG
>OMVB01000020.1 GCA_900314395.1 uncultured Prevotellaceae bacterium
ACTTTGCTCTCACTAACCTTGGTGCAGAGAACTACACTGCAAATCTAAGGTTTGTACATGCAATTCAAACTTCAGGCACCATACCAGCCGTCAGGCGACCAGCCATCGGCAATAAAAGGACTCATAAACGCCCTTAAGGACGGCGCGCCCGCAGTCACCCTGCTGGGCGTGACAGGCTCCGGAAAAACCTTTACTATGGCCAATGTCATAGAAAAGCTCCAAAGGCCCGCTCTCATCCTCAGCCATAACAAAACCCTTGCAGCCCAGTTGTACGGGGAATTCAAGGCTTTCTTTCCGGACAATGCAGTGGAATATTTTGTCTCCTATTATGATTATTATCAGCCGGAGGCCTATATCCCCACTACCGATACCTATATAGAAAAGGATCTGAGCATCAACGAGCAGATAGACAAGCTGCGGCTCAGTGCGGCATCGGCCCTGATGTCCGGGAGAAGGGACGTAATTGTCATATCCAGCGTCAGCTGCCTGTACGGCATAGGCAATCCGGAAGACTTCCATACCCAGACGGTGGTGGTGCGCAAAGGAGAAAAACGCAGCCTGACCGCCCTGCTTTACATGCTTGTGGAAGGCCTTTACAGCCGCACGGAGACGGATTTCAAGCGCGGAACCTTCCGCGTACGCGGGGATACGGTGGATGTTTTCCTTGGCGGTGCCGATGAAGCCGTAAGGATAGAATTCTTTGGCGATGAAGTGGACGATATTTCCCTGGTGGACCCTGTGACTGGTGCAACCTACGAGCATCTGGAGGAGGTTCCCATCTACCCGGCGAAGAACTTTGTCACCACCCGTGAGCAGAGCAACCGCGCCGTGAGCCTGATCCAGGACGACCTTGTAAAACAGATTGAGTACTTTGAGAGCATCGGTAAGGGCTTTGAGGCCAAGCGCCTGAAACAGAGGGTGGAATACGACCTTGAGATGATAAAGGAAATGGGTTACTGTCCCGGCATTGAGAATTATTCCAGATACCTGGACGGCCGAAAACCTGGCCAGAGGCCCTTCTGCCTTATAGATTATTTCCCCGATGACTTTGTTACCTTTATAGATGAAAGCCATGTGACACTGCCGCAGATCCGCGCCATGTACGGAGGCGACCACTCCCGAAAGAGCGTCCTGGTGGAATACGGATTCCGCCTGCCGGCCGCCGCAGACAACAGGCCGCTTACTTTTGATGAGTTCGAGTCCATCACCGGCCAGACTGTTTACGTGAGCGCCACTCCTGCGGAATACGAGCTGGAGAAGTCCGAGGGCCTGCTGGTGGAGCAAGTAGTGCGCCCTACCGGCCTGTTGGACCCGCCTATAGAGGTCCGGCCTATCAAAAACCAGGTGGACGACCTTCTGGAAGAGATTCGCAAGCGCGCAGAGGTGGACGAGCGAGTGCTTGTGACCACCCTTACAAAGCGTATGGCAGAGGAACTGGACAGCTACTTTACAAAGGTTGGTGTCCGCTGCCGGTATCTGCACTCTGACATTGACACTACGGAGCGTGTAGAAATTATAGAGGACTTTAAGAACGGGCTATTTGACGTTCTTGTGGGCGTCAACCTGCTGCGCGAGGGCCTTGACATCCCGTCCGTGTCCCTTGTGGCCATCCTGGATGCCGACAAAGAGGGCTTCCTGCGCTCCGGACGCGCCCTTACCCAGACGGCAGGGCGCGCCGCCCGAAACGTCCACGGTCTTGTTATAATGTATGCCGATGTCATAACGGGCAGCATGCAGGAGACAATCTACGAGACCAACCGCCGCCGCACCAAGCAGATAGAATACAATAAGTTACATAATATCACCCCTACACAGGTAGAGACCAAGCATAATGTCCTTGCCGGGGAGCTTGGCGGCAGGGTAAGCGCGGCCAATTCCTACGACGATCCCACCTACATTCCAAGCCCGTCAGAACTTGGCCGCGGCCGCATTACGGTGGGTCTCGGGCACGATTCCAAGAGGGAATCCAACTCTGCCTTTGAGGCGGGCCATATTAAAGCGGACCTTGCTGCAGTACTCCAGGACCCGGTTATCCGTTCGATGTCCCGCGAGCAGGTAGAGAAGGCCGTCGCAGAGGCCAAGCGCAAGATGCAGAAGGCCGCCGCAGACCTGGACTTCGCCTCTGCCGCCGCCTCCCGCGACGAGATGTGGGCCCTTCAGGAATATTTGAAAGTTTGGAAAGATTAGGACAGTAAGCAGCCAAAGGCATTAACCCACCGCCCCGGTTCGCTACGCTCATCCCACCACTGTTCACGCGGCCAGAAGGAAAATGGTTAATAGAAGGCGTCTTCGTTCCATAACGAATGAACTAGCGATTAATCTGTTTGACGGAGTTATAGAGCTAGGTATTTCAAATACTTTTGAATAGTCTATTAGTAACATCATTACCTTCAGGCCCAGTAATGTAGCCGAAGACCATTTAGGTACTAACTAAGTACTTACAAAAAGATAGCCAGGATCATCAGGCCCCAGGCAACAGAGCCAAGCATGAGGCCAAGTTTGAGACCGGGCCTTTTTATACCTATCAGAGCGGTCAGCATAAGCGCGATAGCCGGAAGAAACAGAAGAGCAGGCCACAAAGCCTTTTCGGCCACGTAATCTGAAGCCACTCTCGCATTATCGGACATATTATTAAAGCTTGCCATTGGAATGGGAGTAGAGAAGATAATCTTTCCGTTGGTTAATTCACGGCTTGAGACACCACCAAATGCCGCAATCCAAAAGTTTAATGCGAATACCAGTAGAAAGCCCAAACCAAGTACAGACACAAGAATGTTAGCGATGCGCAAAAAGCTTTGCTTTTCCGGCTTTTCTGTTTTTTGAGCCATGGGCCAAGTAGCCCGAGGCGGCATCTGAGGTTGCATCTGAGGCGGCATCTGAGGTTGAACAGGTGCTTGAACGGGGTTCTGAACAGGAGGTTGAACCTGAGGAAGTGGGCTGCCGCAATGGTTGCAGAAACGGGAATTGTCAGGGAGCTGGGCTCCGCAATAATTGCAAAACATAGTCTGGTCCTTTAATTGCTTATAAATATAAGGATAATTTTTCTGAATTCAAAATCATCAAAAAAAATGGCGGATTTTAAGGGGAAAAAGTTATCTTTGACAAAATTGGCTTTTTGATATGAATATAAGGAAGCATATATCCGCCTTTTGCATAAGTCTTATGGCCCTGATTGGCCTTGGGGCTGCAACTACGGGCGATACCCCCCAGCAGAAATACATAGCAAAATACAAGGACCTGGCCGTTCAGGAAATGCACCGCAGCGGCGTTCCGGCCAGCATCACCCTGGCCCAGGGCCTGCTTGAATCCCGCGCGGGACTGTCAGAACTGGCATCAGAAGGCAACAACCACTTTGGAATTAAATGCCACGGCTGGACAGGCAAGACCATGAAGGTGGATGACGACCGCAGGAACGAATGCTTCCGCGTTTACAAGCATGCAGAAGAGTCCTTCCGCGACCACTCTGACTTCCTACGCTACTGGGACAGGTACAAATTCCTCTTCGACCTTGAGCCTACCGACTACAAGGGCTGGGCACGCGGTCTGAAGAAGGCCGGTTACGCCACCGACCCTGCCTATGCGAACAAGCTAATCAAGGTTATAGAAGACTATCAGCTTTATGTCTATGACACCGGAGAAAGCGTACCGCCATCCCCTCTCACCATAGAAGAGCCAAAAGTTTATGAGCCCAGCGGCAGGGAGACCTTCAGTTTCTCCCTCTCAAGGCAGATGTATTCACTTAACGGTGTAGCCTTTGTCTACTCCGTTGAAGGTGAAACCTACGACGATATCGCCCGTCAGTTCGACCTTTTCAAAAAAGAAATCCTCAAATTCAATGACCTTAAGGCGGCTGAACCGCTCCTGCCCGGAACCATAGTATATGTACAGGCAAAGAAGAACAACACCCAGAAAGACCTGGAAAAGTATATCGTAGAAAAGGACGGAGAAAGCCTGCGGGATATATCCCAGCGCTTTGCAATCAAGCTTTCAGCCCTGCTTAAGAAAAACAAGCTCCCGAAGGACTATGTAACCAAAGAGGGAGACGAGCTGATACTTCGCGGTAAAGGTGTAAAGAACAGGGTTTTGTATTAGGATATGACAAAGAAGAAAAAGATAGTTCTGGGCATTGCCGGCGGCGTGTTTGCAGCGCTGCTGGTGGCAGGGTGGTTTGTAGGAAAAAAGGTCTATGACCGCAAGGCCGACAACTTTGGCCGGCGGGCAGAGCTTTTTGTAGACAAGGCCGCCAGCTGGGAATCTGTGACACAATACATAATAGACAGCTGCGACGTTAAATGGGAAGCCAGCCTGCGCCGCTGCGTGGCAGAAGAAGCGGCAGGATCGGCAATCAAGCCCGGACACTATTTTGTAGAACCCGGGCAGACATCAACTTACGTAGCCCGAATGCTTTCGCATGGCTGGCAGACTCCGGTCAAGTTGGTACTATCCGGCACAATGCGCCAGCAGGGAGGCATAGCCAGAAAGATATCGGCACAACTGATGCTGGACTCGCTGGACGTAATTATGGCACTTCGCGATTCCGCACTGCTGGCCGGCCTGGGCTTCACCAAGGACAATGTCTTTTCCCTCTTTATTCCGGACACCTACGAAGTCCTTTGGACAGAGACGATGCCGGAGATCCTGGCCCGTCAGAAAAAGGCTTACGATGCCTTTTGGACAGAAGAAAATAAAGAAAAAGCCCGCCTGCAGGGGCTGACACAGGAAGAAGTTTCAATACTTGCTTCCATCGTCAAGGGAGAGACCAACTACGAGCCGGAAATGCCAAAGATAGCCGGCGTTTATCTGAACAGGATGAGGATTGGCATGAAGTTGCAGGCAGACCCTACTATCGCATACTGCTATGATTATCAGCTTAACAGGATATTCAAAAAGCATCTGCTTGTAGATTCGCCGTTCAATACATACATGAATTCGGGCCTGCCGCCGGCACCCATCTGCGTTCCTACCAAGGCCTGTCTTGAAGCAGTGTTGAACCCGGATACCTCACAGGGCTACCTGTATTTCTGCGCCAATTCCAATTTTAATGGCTCCCACAACTTTGCATCTACTTATACAGAGCACCTTAAAAATGCACGGGAGTTCCAAAGAGCGCTTACAATACGTCAGAAAGCTGCCTTAGCGGCAAAATAATTGTAGTAGAAACCAGCCGTGAAAAACGTAAAAGAAATATTTCCACACCTTGAGGGCGAGGAGCTTATCCTTGTCCAGAAGGCTTATGATATAGCAGAAAAGGCCCTTGCAAACAAGAAAAGGGACAGCGGAGCCCCCTTCCTGGAGCACCCTCTGGGCGTAGCCCGTATAGTCGATGCAGAAATTGGCCTGCAACCGGTTTGCGTTGCAGCCGTCTTCCTGCACGAGGCCGCCAGGATGAACCCTTCCTCCAGGGCATTGATTGCAGGCTTCCCGCAGGAAGTAATGCAGATTGTAGATGGCCTGGACAAGATTTCCACCATCAATCCCAAGGATACCAGACTTGAAGCAGAGAACTACAAACGCCTCATCGTCCAGTATTCCACCGACCCCCGCGTTACCGTAATAAAGATTGCCGACAGGCTTGAAATAATGCGAAACCTGTCCAGCATGCCCAAGGGCGTACGCGAGCGAAAGTGCCTTGAGACCCTGATGCTGTACATTCCCCTTGCCCACCAGCTAGGCCTTTACAATATTAAGAGCGAGCTGGAGGATATTTACTTCCGCCATGTTTACCCGGAAGAGTATCGCACCATCAACAATAAGCTTAAGGCAACTGAAGGCGACCGTGAAAAACTGACCGCCGAATTCATTGAGCCGCTCAAACGCAAGCTGTCCGATGCCGGCATTTCATACAAGCTTAAGATCCGCACCAAGACCGCCTGGTCCATCTTTAAGAAGATGCAGAAGCAGAAAGTGCCCTTCGAAGGCGTATACGACGTCTTTGCCATCCGCTTCATAATTGACTGCGAACCGGTCCGCGAAAAAGAGCTCAAGCTTTGCTGGGACGTATATTCTTATGTGACAGAAGAGTACGAACCGGACACCAAGCGCCTACGCGACTGGCTTACAAAGCCAAAGGATAACGGCTACGAGTGCCTGCACATTACCGTAAAGAATAAGGAAGGCGCCTATGTAGAGGTTCAGATCCGTTCCAAGAGGATGGACGACATTGCAGAGAACGGAGATGCCGCACACTGGTCTTACAAGGGCATCAGCCACGAAAAGACTATGGACCGCTGGCTGACGTCCGTGCGCTACGCACTTGAGCATCCGCACACCACCAAGCCGGACGACCTCCCCTCCCCGCCTCCCGGCGAGATATTCGTATTCACGCCTACCGGCGAGCTCCGCATCCTTTCAGCAGGCTCGACAGTGCTTGACTTCGCCTTCAACATCCACTCCAACGTGGGTGTAAAGTGCACCGGAGCCCTAATTGGCGGCAAGCCTGTGAGCATCCGCGAGAAGCTGCACACCGGAGACATAGTGGAGATCCTGACCAACAAGAACAGCAAGCCATCCGCAGACTGGCTCAACTTTGTCGTAACCTCCAAGGCACGCAGCAAAATACGCCAGGTACTGAAGGATCAGGAATACAAGCTGTCCGCCGACGGCAAAGAGCTGCTGGAGCGCCGCCTCAAGAACTGGAAACTGGACTTTACGGACGAGATGCGCGGGGAATTCATGAAGAAGCACCGCTATCCGTCTGTAAAAGAGATGTTTGCCGCAATTGGCGACGGCACTTTGGACGTAAACGTTGTCAAGACCTTCATCCAGGAATGGGGTAACGACCAGCCCCAGGAAACAGGCAAGGAGAAAAAGGAACAGTGGACGGCCACATCCGGTTCTGACGACATTCTGGTCATTAATGCCAAGGGCCTGAAGGGCCTTGACTACAAGATGGCCAAGTGCTGCAATCCCGTCTTCGGGGACGATGTTTTTGGTTTTGTTACCAGGGACGCCGGCATCAAGATTCACCGTATGTCCTGCCCTAACGCCGCCAGGCTCATGGAGATGTACCCTTACCGTATCCAGCGCGTTCGCTGGACTGATACTCCGTCCGGCAGCGGCTTCCAGGTTTCCCTGAAGATTGTTTCTGCTACTGAATCCGGTGTTACAGGCCAGATTATGGCTATTGTAGATTCCTTCAAGACTTCCCTTCGTTCTTTCAACATGACAGAGAATCCCCGTGAAGGTCTATACTACATTACCTTAAAGCTCTCTGTCCCTTCAGGCTCAGAACTCGACAAGGTAATCTCACAAATCAAGAACCTCAAAGGTATCGTAAAGGTATCTCGTATCTAGATATCGAAGGTGTCTCCGTCGGTGGCGGCGTAGGTTTCAGGGAAGACAGTGCGGCACTCCTCCTGGTACTGCGCAATCTCCTTGTTACGGGAAGAATAATGGCCGATGACGAGTTTACCCACGCCGGCCTCCTTTGCGGCCGATGCAGCCTGAAGAGTTGTGGAATGGTGCCTGAGCGCGGCCTGCTCTTCCAGTTCTGCCAGGTAGGTAGCCTCGTGATAAAGAGTGGTTACGTCTTTGAGCCAGCCGGCCAGCTCCGGGAACGGAGCCGTATCGCTGATATAAGCATAGGCAGCCGGCTCGAACGGCTTGTAAGTGCAGCGCTCTACGGTAAGCACAGTGCCGTCCTCCCTGGTGACATCCTCTCCCCTTTTAAGCGCGCCGATTTCCGTAAGGCTGAGCCCGAAGGCCTCAACAGCCCATTTGTGAACGTTCAGCATAGGCTCCTTCTCACGGAAAATGTATCCGTATGTCTCAATCGCATGATTGAGAGGAATGGCCGATACCTCCAGGTTCTTTGTTTCACAGATGACTTCCGGAGCCGTACCTTTAAGCGGATTGAACCTTATTTCAAAGGACAGCCCGTCTCCATAATAAGAGAGGAAAAACTTTATTATCGGCCCAAGATTAACCGGACCGAAGATATTCAATGCGGCGGTGCGACCTTTCATTCCAAGGGTTGAAAGCAGCCCGAAGAGCCCAAAGACATGGTCCCCGTGAATGTGGCTGATGAAAATGGAATCTATCTTCATCATGGGCACGCGGAAGGTTGTGAGCTGCTGCTGGACGCCCTCACCGCAATCTATCAGAAAATAGCGCCCGTGTACGCAAAGTACCTGGGCGCTCTGATATTTACCGGAAACGGGCATGGCCGAGGCCGTGCCCATCATCCGGACTTGGAAATCTTTACTCACCTTTCTCCAGTTTGTTCTTGAGGGCTGCGAGCTCAGAGATGTCACCAAGGGTGGTCTTCTCTACGCTGCTGTTAACCTTCTTAACTGCCTTCTTGGTGTTGTCTGCCTCTGTAGCTACTTTTTCTGCCTTAGCCTCTGCGTAAGTACGGGTATGGCTCAGGAGAATCCTGCGGGTGCTGCGGCGAAGCTCTACAACCTTGAAAGGAAGGGTCTCACCTACTACTGCGGTCTTACCGTCCTCCTTAACGAGGTCACGGCTGAAGCAGAAGCACTCTGTGCCGTCCTCAAGGGTGATGGTAGCGCCCTTGTCTGTGGTGGCGGTTACCTTGCCCTCTACGGTTGTTCCGGCGGGATATTTAGCCTCGAGCTGGTCCCAAGGGTTAGGGAGAAGCTGCTTGTGACCAAGGCTGAGCTTATGGTTAGCCTCGTCGAAGTCGAGGATTACAACGTCGATCTTGTCACCGGGCTGTACCATCTCTGAAGGATGCTTGATCTTGTCCCAGCTGAGGTCGCTGATGTGAACAAGACCCTCGATACCGTCCTCAAGCTCTGCGAATACACCGAAGGTGGTGATGTTGCGTACTGTTGCGGTCTGCTTGCTGCCAACGGGATAACGCTCGCGGATGTTCTCCCAAGGGTTCTCTACAAGCTGCTTCAGGCCAAGGGACATCTTGCGTGCCTCGCGGTCAAGGGAGAGAACCTGTGCCTCTACCTCGTCGCCGACTTTGAGGAAGTCCTGGGCGATGCGCAGGCGGGGGCTCCAGCTCATTTCTGAAACGTGGATGAGACCCTCTACGCCGGGCATAATCTCTACGAATGCGCCGTAGTCTGCGATGAGAACTACCTTACCCTTTACCTTGTCACCAACCTTAAGGTCGGGGTCAAGGGCGTCCCAAGGATGAGCGGTGAGCTGCTTGAGACCGAGGGCGATCCTCTTCTGCTGCTCGTTGAAGTCAAGTACAACGACTTTGATCTTTTCGTCGAGGGAAACGATCTCTTCAGGGTTGTTGATACGGCCCCATGAGAGGTCGGTGATGTGGATGAGACCGTCTACACCGCCAAGGTCTACGAATACGCCGTAGTTGGTGATGTTCTTAACGGTTCCCTCAAGGATCTGGCCTTTCTCAAGCTTGCTGATGATCTCGCTCTTCTGCTTCTCGAGTTCTGCCTCAAGGAGAGCCTTGTGAGATACTACAACGTTGCGGAATTCCTGGTTGATCTTGACGATCTTGAAGTCCATTGTCTGGTCTACGAATACGTCGTAGTCGCGGATAGGCTTGATGTCGATCTGGCTGCCGGGGAGGAAGGCCTCGATGCCGAATACATCTACGATCATACCGCCCTTGGTGCGGGTCTTGACATAACCCTTGACGATCTCGCCTTTGTCGAAGGCAGCGTTTACCATATCCCATGAACGGAGCTGGCGTGCCTTCTTATGTGAAAGAAGCAACTGACCTTTGCGGTCCTCTGCAGACTCTACATAAACTTCTACTTTGTCGCCTACTTTGAGGTCCGGGTTGTAACGGAACTCGGGAGCGGGGATTACGCCTTCGCTCTTGTAGCCGATGTTTACGATTACCTCTCTCTTGGAGATTGAGGTTACGGTACCTTCTACTACGTCGTTTTCAACGACTTTGGAGAGGGTCTGGTTGTAAGCGGCCTCGATGGCAGCTTTGTCTTCTGCGCCGTAGAGGTCTGCACCGCTTTCAAATGCGTCCCAGTCGAATGCTTCGGGAGCTACGGAAGCGTTGAGCTGTGCTTTCTTGATTTCTTCTGACATAGTGTTTAAATAATTAAAAACTAGTTGTTTAACATTATACTTAGTGCTTTGGCCCCGATGCCGGAACCCAAAAAGCGCGCAAATATAGGATATTTTATTGAAATTTCAACCAGATTTTATTATTTTTGTAATCTGTTACACGTTAAAACTAATTTTTAATTATATGCAAAGGAGAGACTTTCTTAGGACAGCAGCCCTGGCAACAGCCGGAGCAGCCGTAATGGGCACTGCAGCCGCCTGCGGTAAAAAAGAAGACAACACCCCCAAGCCCTACAAAGTAGGCGGAGTTGCCAGGATGAAGCTTAGCTGGGAGCGCTATGAGCTCAAGCTGGCGCACGTATTCACGGTTGCATCCTATTCCAGGACAGCCACCCCGGACATCCAGGTAAAAATTGAATACGACGGTTACACCGGCTACGGAGAGGCCTCCATGCCGCCTTACCTTGGACAGACTTATGAGAGTGTAGAGGCTTTCCTGGCAAAGGTTAATCTGGAGCAGTTCAGCGATCCTTTCCAGATTGACGACATTCTTACCTACGTAGACAGCCTTTCAGAGGGAGACGCAGCTGCTAAAGCAGCCGTCGATATCGCCCTTCATGACCTTGTAGGCAAACTCATCGGCCTTCCCTGGTGGAGGATCTGGGGCCTGAACGCAGCAAAGGCACCCAACACAACATTCACCATCGGCATTGATACCCCGGAAGTTGTGCTGGAAAAGACAAAGGAGTGCGCAGACAAGTTCAACATCCTTAAGGTAAAGGTAGGTCTTGACAACGACTACGAAATGATTGAGACCATCCGCAAGGTGACCGATCTTCCTATCGCAGTAGATGCAAATCAGGGTTGGAAAGACCGCAACAAGGCCCTTGAGGAGATTTTCTGGCTCAAGGAGCACGGCATCGTAATGGTAGAGCAGCCTATGCCCAAGGAGCAGCTGGACGATATCGCATGGCTTACAGAGCGCAGCCCGCTGCCTATTTATGCAGACGAAGGCATCCAGAGGCTTAAGGACATCCCCCGCATCAAGGGAGCTTACAACGGCATCAACATCAAGCTTATGAAGTGCACCGGTATGCGCGAGGCCTGGAAGATGGCCAATTATGCCCGCGCAGAGGGTATGGACGTCATGGTTGGCTGTATGACAGAGACTTCCTGCGCCGTTACCGCCGCCGCCCAGCTTTCTCCTGTTGTTGATTTTGCCGATCTTGACGGTAACCTGCTCATTGCAAACGACCGCTTCAAGGGCATGGTTGTAGAGAAGGGTAAGATTACCCTGCCGGACGCCCCCGGTCTTGGCCTGGAGCTGCTGTAAGCAGAGATGTCCCGACTTCGCTCGACATGACAACATATAAGACTTCAATACTTTTGCTACTGGCCGTAATTTCTTGCGGCCAGCACAAGTATTCATGGGAGGAGGACCTTCAGTACCGCCTTGCCACGGACTTCTGCCGCACCCGCCAGGAAGTTAAAGAATACATAGTCAAGTACATACCGGACGTAACCGAGCAGCAGATAGACGCCTGGACCGCCAGCGGCAAGCTGGAAGCCATGGAGATTGACGGCAAGACGATGTACTTCCGCAACGCCGGGCCCAACCTCTTCCGCATCGACAAAGCCTGCAAGGCAATAAAAGATGCCGCCGGAGCGGACGACAGCGCTCAGTACACGCTGTCGGGCAACGCTATGGGCGGGGACGAAAAGGCGGATATGATAAACCTTCCGGAGATTCTTGAGACCGCAGACCTGGGCGGTGGCAGCACCATCGCAGCGCCCAAACGAATGAGGGTAAAATACACCGTCACCGTCGACGCCGATGCTGTCCCGGACGGGGAAACAGTACGCTGCTGGCTTCCCTATCCCCGGTCCGATGTCGCCAGGCAGACCGGCGTACAGTTCATCCGGGCAGGGGCCAAGGCCTCCAGCGACCATAAGTTCTTCACGGAAACAACTGATTCAGAGCTGATTACCTTTGCGCCCAAGGAGTATGCCCACAGCACTCTTTACATGGAGATTCCGGCATGCAAGGGCCAGCCTGTAACCTTCACGGAAGAATTTGAGTACACAAGCGCAGGCGAATACTTCCGCGACCTGGAAAACCGCGTGAAGCCGTACGACAAAGAATCGGCAATATACAAAGCCTTCACCGCAGAAAGGGAAAAACACATCATCTTCACGCCCCGCATTAAGGAAATCGCAGATTCACTGACAGCCGGCATAGAGAATCCCTTCCTGCAGGCCAAGGCCATCTTCACATGGATAGACGCCAACTTCCCGTGGGCATCGGCAAGGGAATACTCCACACTTGAGAATATCCCCGAATACGTGCTGGCAAACGGCCACGGAGACTGCGGCCAGGTAACCCTAACCTTCCTGACCATGTGCCGGTACAAAGGCATTCCGGGGCACTTCCAGAGCGGATTCATGATGCATCCGGACGCCTGGAACCTGCACGACTGGGCAGAGCTTTACTTTGAGGGCGTAGGCTGGGTTCCTGTAGACCAGAGCTTCGGCCGTCCCGTCTATGCAACCGGAGAATACCTGCAGAAGTATCCCCTCTCCGACTTCTTCTTCCTGGGAGGAATAGACTCCTGGAGAATGATTGTAAATCAGGACTTCGGCATGGAACTCTATCCGGCAAAGATTTTCCCGCGCAGTGAAACGGTGGATTTCCAGCGCGGAGAGGTTGAGTGGAAGGGAGGCAACCTGTACTTCCCCAAGTGGGATTATGACATGGAAATCACTTATTTATAAATAGTTATGACATTATCTGAAAGAGTCCTCATCATCCTGGCAACACTTGCCGCCACGGTTTCGGTGGCATCGGCCCAGAACAGCGTGACCGAATACCAGAAGGCCGCGGGCTGGGACATGCCGCTGTACAGGGGCAAACAGATGACGGAGTACAGCTACCGCTTCAACGGTACTTATTTTTGGGACAACAACGGCTTCCGCAGAGGCAGTATCTGCTACGGAGGCAAGGTTTACGACAATGTCCTCATGAACGTGGACGCCTTCAGGCAGGCCCTTTATGTAAGGTACGAGGACAGGATCCAGACCTGGGAGCTGGACCGCGACCTTATAGACTGGGCGATGTTCGGCAACGTCAAAATCGTAAACTTGCGCAAACAGGGCGTCGCAAAGGCCCCGGAAGGCTTCTTTGAGGTTGTCCACGAAGGCAGGGAATGTATCTATCGGCAAGTGACAAAGACCTACAAGGAGTCACTGGAAGTGAGCGGATACAACCGTATCGGCTACGAAGACCCCAAATATAATGAGAACATCTTCGTTTACTTCGAGTTTCACGAGCGCTTCTATTTCCTGGACAAGAAAGGCAAATTTGAAAGGTTCAATTCAAAGAACTACCTGATCAAGAAGCACCCGGAACTCAAGAAACAGCTTAAGAACCAGATCAAGTACAACAACTGGGGAGACCAGCCGCTTATCGTATGGTGCAAAGTTATCATGGACTATGTAGAACGTAACGCAAAATGAGAAAACTAGTTTTAACAATTACAGCCCTTCTGGCAGCCTCATTCTGCGCTATCGCCCAGAATGACATTTCTGTGAGAATGGTGTCTGCAGATTCCCTGGTAAAAGTTATCAGGGCTGTGAGCGGCAACCGCATCCACATTGCCGGGGCAGAAAAGGACGACAGCTTCTACAGCCTTGACGCAAAGCCCGATGTCTTTGTAGAAAAGGCCCTTGCAAAGCTGCGTGAAGGCGGTTACACCGTCTCTGAGTACAACGGAATCCTGTTCGTTGCCAAAGGCAGGAGCATGACTCCGGCGCTCCCCGCAACCTGGTTCGTGGCAGAAAACGTCCCGGCCGCCAGCACAGACCTGGCCAAGGAGCAGACCCAGGCCGCAGTTTACCAGAACAAGACCTACGAGATTGGCCAGGAGCGCAACTTCAGGCCCGGCCGCAAGGCTACGATCCACGGCTACGTAAAGGACGCCTCCAACGGGGAGCCGGTTGTGGGAATTTCCGTATATGACGGAAACACAAATACTTACACCATGACCGATGCTTACGGTTACTGGAAGCTTTACCTGCCCACGGGACGCAATACCCTCAACTTCAGCGGTTACCCGATGGACGATGTAAACCTTGACATCATCGTCTATGAAGAAGGCGGCCTGGATATCACGATGAAGGAAAAGATTACCACGCTTAAGGCCGCTACCGTAAGCGCAGAGTCCGTCGCTAACCACAGGACGGCAAGGCTGGGACTGGAAAAAATCCACATCGACCGAATCAACAAGATACCTTCTGCCTTCGGAGAAGCGGACATCCTCAAGGCCGTGCTGGCGCTCCCGGGCGTACAGTCCGTTGGCGAAGCTTCTTCCGGATTCAACGTAAGAGGCGGCTCGGTAGACCAGAACCTGATTCTCTTCAACGACGGTACCGTTTACAACCCCAACCACCTCTTCGGCCTGTTCTCCGCCTTCAACTCGGACGTAGTAAGCCACGCAGAGATTTACAAGAGTTCCATCCCGGCAGAGTTCGGCGGACGTATTTCCTCTGTGCTTGACATCCATGCGCGTGAAGGAAACAAGAAGAAAGTCCAGGGCTCACTGGGGCTCGGCCTCCTTACCAGCCGCCTGGAGCTTGACGGTCCGCTGGGAGAAAACACATCCTTTGTATTCGGCGGGCGTACCACCTACTCCAACTGGATTATGAACCTGATTCCGAACGAGAGCCATTACCATGACGGGAAAACCCATTTCATGGACTTCAACGCAGGAATCAGCCATCGTTTCGACGACAAAAACACCCTGTACGTAAACGGTTACTGGTCAAGGGACAAGTTCTCCTTCAGCAACGACACCACCTTCTCTTACAACAACCTTAACGTATCGGCAAAACTGCGCTCCCTGCTCTCTGTGAAAACCACCATGGAGGTTGTTGCAGGCTATGATTCCTACAACAGCAAGGTTAACAGCCACGAGGTCTACACCCCGGACTCCTATATCTACAAGAACAGGATCAGCCAGGAATTCCTGAAGCTCAAGTTCAAGCACCTCTACAATGAGGCTCATACCATGAGCTTCGGTATCAATACGCTGCTTTACAACCTGCAGCCCGGTTCTATCGCCCCCGGTGACGAAGCATCTCTGGTAGAGGCCAGGAAACTGGACAATGTAAACGCCTTCGAGGGCGCCGCCTACTTTGGCGACAGCTGGACGGTAAACGAGCAATGGGCCCTGGAAGGCGGCGTGAGGGTTGGCCTGTACAAGAGCATGGACGACGCTCCGCTCAGGATTATGCCGGAGCTGCGACTCTCTGCCAAGTACTCCATCATGAGCGACCTTTCCGCCAAACTGGGTATCAACACCATGAGGCAGAACATCCACATGATATCCAACACATCCACCATTTCCCCGATGGATGCCTGGACCCTTGCTAACGAGAACATCAAGCCGCAGGACGGATACCAGGCCGCAGGAGGTCTGTACTGGACTTCACCGCAGGGCGTGGACATCTCCCTGGAGGGTTACTACAAACAGAGCCGCAACAGCCTTGACTACCGTTCCGGCGCACAGCTCATCATGAACCCCGAGCTGGACGGAGACCTCATCCGCACCAGAAGCCGTTCCTTCGGAGCGGAGCTCATGATAAAGAAATCCTCCGGAAAACTCAATGGATGGGCTTCCTACACCTATTCAAGGGCCTTCATGCAGCAGATGGACGGCAATACCCTTGACCTTATCAATGGTGGCCGATGGTACAAGGCTCCCCACGACAAGCCGCACAACTTCAAGCTTGCGGGTAACTACAAGTTCACCCACCGCTACAGCCTCTCCGCCAACGTAGACTACTCTACCGGAAGGCCCATCACCGTGCCCGTGGCCCTCTTCTCTCTTGGAGGACAGAGATATCTGGCCTTCTCTGACAGGAACGCCTACAGGATTCCGGACTATCTGCGTATAGACCTTGCCCTTAACATAGAGCCAAGCCACTACCTCAAGAACCTGGTAGACTTCTCTATCACCATCGGCGTATATAATGTAACAGGACGCAAAAATGCATACTCCGTCTTCTACACAATGAACGAAGGCGATCTTCCCAAAGGTTACAAAGTATCCGTATTCGCATCCCAGATTCCATACCTGACCATTAATATGAAATTCTAATGAAACGGCTGATATTCAAATATTTAAGCATTGTTTGCTGCCTTGCAGCGGTATCGTGCACATATGAATATGATGCCGATATTCCCAGTGACACCAGTTTCTTTGTGATTGACGGTACCATAAACACCGGAGCAAAATCCAGGATTACACTGTCAAAGGCCATGAGGCTGGACGGAACAACCGATTACACCGGAATCCAGGCAACCGGCAGGCTGGAGTGTGAGGACGGAACCGTAATCAACAACAGCTATACAGGAACTGGTTATCCGTATAACCCTCCATTCGATAATTATTACCCTCCGGTTTACAATTTATCCCCGGTACTGGAATTCGATACAGTGAACATCGACCCTGCCAAAAAGTATAAGTTGTATATCGATGCCGGTGAAGACGGGACGTTTGAGAGCGACTGGCTTACCCTTTACGACTCCCCCGTCATTGACGATCTGCACTATACGGAAGAAACCGGAGCCGATGGCATCAAGTACCTGGACTTCAGGGTTTCGGCACACTCTGACTATTCTCCCTACTTTGTGGTTTCCTACACTGAAGCATGGGAGCACACCTCGCTTACATCTACCTTACTGGAGTATTTCCCGCAGACAAATACGGTAGATGAGGCAAGCTGGAGCGGCCGCGAGCATCCTTATTACAGGTGCTGGCAGGAGTCCGATACTCCTATCGTGGTGATTTCCTCCGCCGCACATACGGAGAACAGGATTACCGATGCCTATATAAACAAGCTTGACATGTACAACCTGAAGATTTCCGTACTGTACAGGATTATCGTCAATGTTACATCTTCAAGCAAGGATTACTACGAGTACTGGGACAACCTGCGCAAGGTTTCCTATGTGGACGGAGACCTGTTCACTCCCATTCCAAGCAACATGGAAGGTAATATTCACAGGACCTCAGGCAAGGGCAACGTTATAGGTTACATTGGCGCCGGCGCAGCGGCAGTAGACACCTTATATTATAAGAACAAGGGGTTCTACCGCTTCCCGCAGAGCCTTTCACAAAAGCTGCACGACTTGATGTACTTCAAGCGCGACGACGAGTATCCCGATGACTTGCACCAGTACTATTGCCCCTCTCCCGGTGAATGGAGACAGGCCTACGCTCTTGGTAATGTCCCCATCCGTGAAGCAATGGGAAAGGAGGGCTTTATTCCCAATACGTTTGTATGGGGCAGGAAAGAATGCGTAGACTGCCGCCTGCTTGGCGGAAACTATTACTTCCCCGACGACTGGCCGGACCGCAATGACAAGAACCTCTAAAACAGAAGAGTATGAAACTAAGATATTTAGCACTTTTGGCCCTGCTTACCGTCAGCGCCGCAGTTGCCCAGGAAAAGCGTGAGAGGACTATCCTCACGACAGACCGCAGCTTCTATGCCGCCGGGGAAAGCATCAAATGCTCCGCTTTCTGCCTGAATGCAGAGGGCAGTTACTCCAACTTCAGCTGTGTTGCCTACATAGAGGTTTATGGCAAGGACGGCCCCGTAGCCACCGGCAAGATTTCCCTTACGGGAGGCCGTGGTGGCGGTTCCCTGGACCTGCCGTCAGACGTACCTACAGGCAACTACCGCATCGCAGCCTATACTTCTTCAAACAAGAATGAGCAGGGATACGACTTCAATACCTGTTCCAGGGTGATCACAATCTACAACACCTCCAGCACGGCACGTGCAAAAGACGGAGTGAAGATAGTGTCAGAGCTGTCCCCGGCAGCATCGGCACCGCATAACAGCAGCGTTGTCAGAGCCGGCATCGGCGCAGAGGAAGACGGATTCATCCCTGTCAGCATCACAGCAGACAAAGATGCTTCCCTGAGCGTTTCCGTATGGAAGGACGAGGGTTTCCCCAACTACGACATCAACAACATTTCCACCCTTGAAAAACTGGCCTGGAGACAGCCTACGACAAGAACATCCGACGTTATAGAGGATTACGACGGCGAGGTTATATATGCAAATATAAAAGGCTCGGTTGACTCTGCCGCTATCTTCCTTGCCAGCCCGGGAAGCCGCTCGGACATTTACAAGGGACAGATTCTCCCGGACGGCCGCACCGCATTCTTCACGGACAACATTTACGGCAACAAGGATGTAGCCATCATATCGTTGTCCGGTGTTCCGGCCACCTTTGAGGCAAGCTTTGAAAGCCCATTTGTTGGAATATCAGCAGATTACGTCCCGGCACTTGAACTGGCTCCGTCAATGAAAGACGGCCTGAACAGCCTGGACGCTGCGCTTCGCATAAGGAAGTCTTTTGACGCCGATACACTTTACACAGCGCTCAAAGCCCGTAAACTGGACCTCCTGGGCCCCTGGCAGAACAGGTACAACCTGGACGACTACACCCGTTTTGTGACAATGCGTGAGGTATTTATAGAGTATCTTCACGATATTCATATAAACAGGGACAAAGACGGTATAAACATGGTTGTAAAGACCGTGGACGTAAAAGGTGTGCCTTCCTTCCGACACTTCGCCCAGTCACTTATCCTGCTGGACGGAGTTCCTGTGACAGACCACGGTATTATCTACGAAATGGACCCGCACCTTATCAAGAGTGTAGAGATTTATCCCAGCAATTATTCGTTCGGAACCTCCTACTTCTGCGGCGCGGCCAACTTTGTAACCTACACCGGCAACCTTGCAGGCGCCCAGCTGGGCAAGAACAGCAGGATTCTATCATTCAAGGGAGTCTCTGTCCCCATGGTTTATTCTGCTTCCAAAGCAGCCTATAATCCTAATTTCCCTTCCATATCAGAGACTGTTTTCTGGCATCCGCTTGTAAGCATTCCGGCAGGTGAGACCTTTAATGCAGACATTGTAGCTCCCGGACTTCCAGGCAAATACATACTCACAATTGAAGGCTTTACCTCTGACGGTACTCCGGTATTCTACCAGAAGGAGTTTTAAAGAAACTGAAGCAACAAAAAAAACCGGGTGTCCGTTCGGGCACCCGGTTTTCATATTCAGGTTATCAGATTACTGCTGGTCTGAATCCCACCAAACAGGGATTGTCCAAGCATCGACCTTAGTATTCCAGTTCTCTGCAGAGTTGTCTGCGCCGGGAACCTGGAGACCGATGGCGACGAGCTGATCCTTGTTGTAGTTGAACTCGTGAGAGCACTGACGCCACCTGCGGTAGAACTTGCCGGCAGGTATTGCCTTCTGTGCAGCGGCACTTACATCGTGGTATGCAGGGATGGACCATCCAAGGAAATACTCAGGATTGAAGTCGTAACGACGCATATCGTTCCAAACCTCTACGCTGAATTGGAGGGCGAGCCTCTTCTGGGTAAGGATACGGCCGAGGGTAAGGTCAGCTGCAGTACCGATACCGTTAGCAAGGAAGTTGTCAATGTCTGCCTGCTCCATAGGAGTGAATGAAGGGCAAGCGGCAAGGCTTGCATCCTCAGAAACCCAAACCTTCAGTTTGTCGTTCATGAGGTCGATGGCAGCCTTGATACCGTTCTTGTATGCAGTGAAAGCACCGCTCTTGTCACCCTGGTTGAAGAGAACCTCAGCCTTGATGAAGCATGCCTCCATGTAGGTACCAACATAGGAAGGAGCAGAAACGCGGCTGTAGAATGAGCCGGACTCGGCTGACTTGTCAACACCTGTGCCACCACGACGATAGAGAAGGTCAGGCTTTGCAGCATAACCCTTGGACTCGCTGGTAGCCTCTACATATACGGTATCGCCAAGACGATCTGCGTTGTCAGAATTGATCCAGAACCAGTTTCCAGAATGTGCCACACCGTCTGCCTTTCCATAGGAAGCACGGATAGGACCACCGTTCTTGTTGATATCGGAAGCCATATCGACACCGAGGGAACGACGCCAGGTCTCGTTTGCATTCCACTTGATTTCTGCAGGAGTAGTAGCGCTCTTTACGGAACGAGCCCAAGGAATGATGTGGTCTGCACGGGGATCCTCTACGCCAAGGCCGTCAAAATTGGTGAGGTTGTCATAGAGCATCTTGGTAACCATATAACCAGAGTTCATACCGCAAACAGAGTACAGAGGGGAATAGTCAACGGGCTCATCCCAACCGAGGTTGTCGTGAGTTGCACCATTGTCATCGGTGTGGTTTACGATAGTATTGTCATCGTTGCTCTGCATTGCTTTGTCAAGGCAGGCGAGAATGGTAGCTGTATCATACTTGCCATCAAGATAGCTGCCGGCAGCTTTCTTGTTGAGTTTGTTTGCCCAACGAGCCTTGAACAGATAAGCGAGCTTGAGCCACTTGGAAACGTCACCGTTATTCCAGGTGTCACCAACAGCAAGCGAAGGAAGTGAAGGATCAACGGTACGGCCGAGAAGTTCGATTGCCTCATCGATATCAGCAAAGCAGCCAAGATAGATAGTCTTGCCTGTATCATATGCAGGAGTAGCACTGACTCCGAGGCCCTCGGTATAAGGCATTTCGCCATAAAGGTCGGTCATAAGCATGAAACCGTAGGCATAAAGGACCTTGGCGACGCCGGCATAGTGCCAGTTTTCAGCAGCCATTGCCTTCTTGTACATATCCTTAAGGGTTGCACCTGCACCTACAAAGAACCACTGATAAGAAGTAGTAACCTGACCGATAACCGGATTCCAATAGGAAACATGCCAGTAGTTACCACCATTGTAGTTCCTTGTCCAGTCGCCCATTGCCATACCGGTACGCCATGCGGCAAACTGTACGGCATCATTTGTATAGAACTGGCAGTGAGCAAGTTCCATCTGATACTGAGCAGCATCCAGAGTAGGATTCTCGGGATCAGTGTTGATATCCAGCCAATCCTTGCAAGAAGTAAAGGTAAGGGCTGCAACCGCCAGTACGCTGATAAATATTCTGATCTTTTTCATATAATCGAAAATTAATGATTTAACAACAGACGGTCCGATTAGAAGGTAAGGTTGACACCGAAGGTGAAGCTTGAAGTAGCAGGAGTACCAAGGTAATCGAAACCAACTGAAGAAGAACCACCGGCACCTGCACCAGATGCAGCAACCTCAGGATCACCGTCATAGTTGGTGAAAAGAAGCAGGTTGTTGGCGGTAGCGGAGATAGAAGCCCTCTTTATTACGCCGAGCTTGCTGAGCAGGCTCTTAGGAATGTCGTAAGTAACGGCAAGGGTACGGAGACGTAAAGAATTGACTTTGGTAATCCAGTTCTTAACCTCGTAGTTATAAGCACCAGAGTAGTAGTTCTTTATGATGTTGTAGCCAGTCTCCTGCTTTCCAGCGAATGTGTAATTTTGTCCTACAGACCAATCGTTTTCGAGCCATGAGCCGTCCTCTTCCTTGACACCTTCGATGTGAAGGGTCTTGTTACGGACATCACCAGAGAACTTGCTGACACCGGTAGTAGTCATGACATACTTGGTACCGTTGAATACGTCGCCACCTACGCGGAACTCCCACAACATGTTGAAAGTGAGGTTCTTGTAAGTAACAGTATTGTTCCAGCCACCGGAGAACTTAGGCTCACGGTTACCGATTTCGTAAGAATAAACGCCGTCGGTCTGAGGGAAGCCGTCCTTGTCGAGGAGAAGCTCGCCGTAGTACTGGCTGGTCTCATCTTCAACTCTCTTCCACTTGGTACCGGTGATGGCCATGAACTTGCCGCCGGAAATTGAAGCTGCACGTGCACCGCCGTACTGAACGTCGGTAACATACATGATTTCCATACCTGCGGGCAGTCCGTCCATGGTACCACGGTTGCCGGCTACGTTGATACCGGTCTCCCATACGAGGTCTTTCTGCTCGATAGGAGTTCCGCTGAGGGTGAGTTCAAGACCCTTGTTGTAAACATTACCTGCATTGATAGAGCAGAAGATGTAACCTGTGGACTGAGGACCACGAGGGCTGAGGATCTGGTTGTAAGAGTCGTTGGTATAGTAAGCCACGTCGAGGTTGAGCCTGCTCTGGAAGAAATGCAGTTCGAGACCGATTTCTGAAGATTTGCTCATCTCAGGTTTCAGATAAGGGTTACCACGGGTCCACGTTGCACCTACGCCGGTCTTTCCGCCAAGATAAGTACCTACAGGCCAGAGAGCAGTGTTGGTCTCATAAGCGCCGGTATCCTTACCTACCTTTGCCCAGGAAGCACGGAGTTTACCGAATGTGAGGATGTCCTTGTCGATGATGCCGCGATCCTGGAGGAACTGGGTGAATACGACTGCACCGCTTACTGAAGGATAGAAGTAAGACCTGTTCTCAACAGGAAGGGTGGAAGTCCAGTCGTTACGTCCGGTTGCAGAGAGGAAGATGGTGTTCTTCCAATCGAGGCGGACCTCACCGAACACACCGACGAGGCGTTTGTGTGAACCGCCATGGGAGAACTTCCTGTTGTTCTCGGTTGCATTTGCATAGGAGAAAAATTCAGGAACGGAGAAGTTCCATGCCATCTTGTAGTTGCGGTCTGTCTTGGTATCGTCAGTAGCCATACCAACCATGAGGTTTCCGTGGAAGTCTCCGATGGAGTGCTGGAAGTTGCTCATGAGGTTGTGGGACATATAAGTATATTTGAGCGAGTTGTCACTCATCATACCTCTCTGCCAAACCTGCTTTACGGTACCTTCGGGAGCGATACGGGTAGAGTTGGTAGTATTATAGGTATCTACACCGACACGGTAGTTGAGGAACCACCAAGGGGTGATGTCGGCGCGGATGTTGATTGAACCGGTGAAACGCTCGGTAGCATCGGTGTAGCTATCCTTGTTGATGATCCAATAAGGATTGGCCACCTCGTCCCAGTTCTGGAGACGATCGCCGAACTCATGCAGACGGGCGCCGTCCGCAGCCTTCCACTCGGACATGTTGTCTGAAGGAGCCCAGTTGTAAACGGCATTGAGGGTACCGGTACCGCCGGAATTGTAAAGACCGCCGGAGGTAAGGGTCCTGTCAGTGTTGGCCTTTGAATAAGCGGTATTTACAGAAAGGGTGAAGATATCGAGGAACTTCTGCTCGCCGTTGAAACGGAAAGTGGTCTTGTCATAGCCTGTTCCGGGAACGATACCGTCCTGGTCGAAACGTGAGCCAGAGAAGAAGAAGTTGCCGTTCTTTGTACCGCCAGCTACGCTGAGGTTGGTATCCCATGTGCCTGCTGTCTTGAAGAAGTCGCCGATATTGTCATACCAGGGACCGTTGTATTTTTCTCCCCATGAATTGTAGGAGAACTCGTTCTGGGCACCGGTGGTCTCCTCAAGGTAACCTCTCCTGAACTCGTTCTGCACTTCGGGAAGTGTCTTGGCCCAAGAGGTGATGTACTTGGCATTGAGATTAACCTCTACGACACCGTCCTTACCTTTCTTGGTAGTGATGAGGATTACGCCGTTAGCTGCCTTGGAACCGTAAAGTGCGGAAGCTGCAGGGCCCTTGAGGATGGACATGTTCTCGATATCCTCAGGGTTGATATCCATGATACGGTTGGAGGAAGTTGAAGAAGCGTTGCCTGAACCATCGAATGCGGAGTTACCTACAACCTGTGAAGAGTTATCATAGATAACGCCATCAACTACGAACAGAGGCTGGTTGTCACGGGTCTCGGAACCGGAAGTACCACCACGGAGGATGATAGCGGCGCCTGAACCTGCAGCACCAGAAGACTGGGTAACGTTAACGCCGGCAATCTTACCGGAAAGGGAGTTGATTGCATTGGCAGTCTTGTTACGCATGAGCTCTGTAGAGCCGATGTCTTCTACGGCATAACCGAGGGACTTTCTCTCCCTCTTAATACCGAGAGCGGTAACGACTGTACCCTCGAGGAGTTCGTTTTCCTCTTCAAGTACAACTGAAACATTTGCAGCAGCAGGAACGTCCTTGGTCTTGTAACCAACGCAGGAAATCTCCAGGGTAGCGCCCTGAGCAACACGGATGGTGAACTGACCATCAAGGTCTGTCATAACACCGTTGCGAGTGCCTTTTTCAATGACACTTGCACCGGGTACGCCCTGTCCGGTAGCATCAAGGACAACGCCGGAAACCTGCAGTTGTGCCTGTTCTGCATCAGAAGAAGACGGATAACCGCCGGTAGTCATAGCAGCGCTTGCCCCGACTGTAAAGGTTACAGCCAAAGCAACACTTGCAAGGAATTTGCCGAAGCATTTTCCACTACATGAATTAATTTTAACCATATACGATAAGTATTTAAGTGAATTAAAATGTCCTTATCAAGTTTGTTACTT
>OMVB01000057.1 GCA_900314395.1 uncultured Prevotellaceae bacterium
AAAAAATTTCTACCTTTGTACCCAACGGAACAATTTATTTGCACCCGAGCGACATAGACCCTTATTTTACGGAGCGAGCGGTGCAAATGAATTTTCCGACAAAGGTATTACAGATGTTGGGTATAGGAAATAAAAACAGACTGATAGCAGGAGCAGCGCTTCTGCTAAGCCTGTTCGTGCTGCAAAGCTGCCTCTACATGCTGGAAAAAAAGAACAACAAATTCAAAGACATCGACGAAGACGACATCGCCGCAGCATTCTCCGACGGCACCCGCACACTCCCCGTCATCTTCCTTGACACAGACCACGGCAACGGCATCAACAACAAAGAATACTGGAAAGAAGCAGAAATAAAAATCTACACCGTACAAGGCCACACCAAAGACATCGACATAGAAATAAAAGGCCGCGGAAACAGCACCTGGTCATTCCCCAAGAAACCCTTCAACCTAAGATTCAAGGACAGCTACAGCCTCCTGGGCCTGCCGGAAGCCAAAAAATTCTGCGCACTCGCAAACTGGAGGGACCGCACCCGCATCCGCAACGCCGTAGCCCTTGAAATCGCCCGCCAGACCTCCATGGAATGGACCCCGCAAGGCTTCTTCGCAGACCTGATTGTAGACGACGACTGGTACGGCAACTTCTACTTCACAGAAAAAGTAGCCCCGGAAAAGCTGGGACTGCGCCACGGCGGCTTCATCCTGCTGGTTGACGACCACTACAACGAAACCTACCGCTTCCGCAGCAAAGTCAGGAGCCTTCCCGTAAACATCATCGTAGAAGAAAACGCCGCCCTGGACGCCGCCGCCTTCTCATCCATCAGGAAAACCGTAGACAAGGTAGAGGACGCACTTTATAACAACATCGGCAACTGGCTGGACCTCATAGACTTGCAAAGCTTCTGCGACTGGTTCATAATCCACGAGCTCACCGGCAGCGACGAGCCGTCAGACCCCAAAGGCGTGTACATGTACTGCCGTGGGGACGGAATAATCCACGCCGGCCCCTGCTGGGACTACGACTACCATACATTCCGCACCGGCACTACATCCGTCACCAACGCCGGCGCAGTATGGTTCGGCAACCTCCTTAAACGCCCCGAATTCAAAAACATGCTCAAGAGCCGCTGGGCTCATATTAAACCGCTCGTAGAAGAAAACATCCCCCCGTTTATAGAACAGCTAAAAGAAGAACTTCACGAATCCGTAAACACAGACCATCAGATCTGGCCGTATAAAATAATAACTACCAACGGAGACGAAAGCCTTTCCTTTGAAGACGCCGTCAGCCGCCTTCAGGCCGGACTGTCGGAGAGGATTGCCATACTTGACACTTATTGCAGCAACCTGTGAAAAAACTGGCCATCATATTTTTTATTATGCCGATGCTGCTGATCCCTGCGCAAAGGGCTCAGGCTCAATTGATTCCGGCAAAAGAGGACATTCCCACGAACGACCCCGGAATGAAATACGGCTTCCATGCGACAGCAGAAGCGGAACACAAAATCTTTCCCTACCTTGTAGCCAACATCGGCACGGAAGTAAGGATGCAGGGAGACTTTCTTTACGACAGGCAGTGGCGCTTCCACGGGGGAGCAGAATACAAACTTGCCAAAAGGTTCTGGCTCACAGGGGAATACACCCTTATCAGAAAGCACAGGGACGGCGACAAAGTGTCTATCCGTCACAGGGTTAGCATCGGCCTTAAAGAAACTTACAAATTTAATAAAAAAGCAAAAATTACATTCTCTGAAAGGCTTCAATGGACTCACAGGATAGGAGATATGAACGAATTCCAGAGCGCAAGAGACCAGTTTGCTATCAAATTGAAAGCAAAATTCTCTTACGACATCAGCAAAAAGGTAGGTTTGTTCGCTTCCGGAGAAGTCCGCGTGTCCCTTAGGGAACCGAACCTTGGCGATATTTACTACGACGCGTCGCAGTGGCAGTATACTGATGCCGGCGGTTCCCCCGTCGGAGAGCCCGGCTGGTTCCTTGATGGATTCAACAAACTGGCAGTCAACAGATTACGCGGAAACATAGGCGCAGAATACAATTTTAACAAGCAGCATAAGCTGCAACTTTCGGCTCTTTTGGACTTCGACCGGGAGCTTCTGATAGACTCCGACAAAAAAGGAACTGTAATTAAAAGTCTCGTCAATGACAGACGTCTAACTTTGTACGGCAGAATTACTTACAGTTTTTCATTTTAAAATCGTTTTACAATTTTATTTGTTAAATCAAATTATTCACCGTATATTTGCGCGCTTTTTGTCCATGCGCGCATGTGCACATGCGCAGTTGTGCACATGCGCAGTATAAAAGGACTAAACCTAGACAAAACATAAACACTTATTATTAACTAACACAAATGCACATGAAAAATCTGTTTACCAGAATTGCTTTGACAGTTGCTCTCATGGCAGCAGGCGTTTTCGCTTATGCACAGACAACCGTTAAAGGAACTGTAAAAGATGCTGCAGGCCAGCCTGTCATCGGTGCTTCTGTATTTGTTCAGGGAACCCACAACGGTACCATCGTTGAACTTGACGGTTCCTATGCACTGCAGAACGTAAAGAACGGCGACAAGATTGAGTTCTCCTGCATCGGTTACACTTCACAGGTGCTTGTTTTCAACGGACAGCCCCTCAATGTTGTTCTCGCAGAGGACTCTGAGATGCTTGAAGGTACCGTTGTAACCGCTCTCGGTATCCGTAAGGATGAAAAGAGGGTAGGTTATGCAGTATCATCCGTAGACGCAAGCAAACTGAATGCAACAGCTTCTCCTTCCCTGGGTTCCGCCCTTTATGGTAAGGCTTCAGGCGTACGTATCATGACCGCTCCCGGTGGTGCTACCGGCGCAATCTCCATCAACGTACGTGGTCTTTCCTCAATTACCGGAACCAGCCAGCCGCTCGTTATCGTAGACGGCGTTCCTATCAGGAACGGTGAGGCAAACCGCGGTGACTATTGGAGCGTACAGCGCATGGAGTCCAACGGTCTTACCGATATCAACGTAGAGGATATCGAGAACCTGACCGTGCTCAAGGGCGCATCCGCAACTTCACTTTACGGTTCAGAGGGTGCCAACGGCGTAGTCCTCATCACCATGAAAGCCGGAAAGAAGAACAGCGGCACCCACGTAGACTTCAACGCATCCCTCCAGGCAGATATGGTAGCATACATGCCTAAGTACCAGACCACCTTCGGCCCTGGTTATCCTTTCCTTTACTGGAGCAACGGCGCAATGGTTGACGATCCTACAGATCCCAACTTCGGATTCGACGTACGCCGTATCGGCATGACCGACAAGTTCGGAAAGACCGTTGACGTTCCTTCACCTTTCAACGCTTACTTCTATTGGGGTCCCAAGTATGACGGCCGCATGGTTTACACACCTACCGGATACCGTCCGTTCGAGGCTATTACCAGCAATCCTTGGAGCAATCTGTTCCGTACCGCCTTCACACAGCAGTACAACGTTGCCATCACAAGCGGTAATGACAAGGGCAACACTCGTTTCTCTTATACCTTCATGGACAATACCCCCAACCAGTACAACTCACACCTTGGCAAGCACAACTTCCAGGTAAGTGGCCAGCAGGAGGTATTCCCCAGCGTAAAACTCGGATACTCAGTTAATTACATGTATCAGAACGTAAAGAACCGTCCTTACCGTATTGCCCGTATGGTAGCAAACTACAGCGGTATGTTCGGTGCGTTCGACGATGTAGAGTACTATCGCAAGCACATCAAGACCCAGGCCGGTTTCATGAACAGGGCTTGGTCTTCTGCAACCCATGAGAATCCTGAGGAAGGCTGGTACTTCTCCAACAACCTCGGCGGTTTCCTTGAGGAATATGCATGGAACATCATCGGCCGTGAGCAGTATGAGAAGAACCAGAGGCTCATCGCCAGCGTTACCCCTCAGTGGGAGATCATCAAGGGTCTCACCCTCAAGGGCAACATCGCAACTGACTGGACCAACAACGACATCGAACTCAAAGAGTACGCAGCAACCTCTCCTATCCTCGCTGGTAGCAACCAGGGTTACTACGCTATCACCGAAAGGAATTATCAGACCTTCTACGGTGACGCCCTTTTGAACTTCGACAAGAAGCTCAATGAGGACTTCGCTCTTCAGGCAAACGTTGGTTACTCTGTACGCAGGGAGAAGTTTATTGGTACAACTGCCAATACCAGGAACGGTCTCACCGACCTCAACCACTTCCACCTGAACTACTCTACAGACCCTGCACGTTCAAGCGAGAGCACAACAGACTTCCTTAAGACTGCGTTCTTCGCAACTGCATCCCTTTCATATCAGAACTGGGCATACCTTGAGGGAACAATCCGTCAGGAGACCACCTCTACCCTTAACGGCCAGAGCTTCTGGTATCCTTCAGTCAACGGTTCAGTTATCCTCTCAGACATCATCAACATGCCTAAGTGGGTAGACTATGCAAAGGCACGTGTATCTTACGGTGTTGTAGGTCTTGCTCCTGAAATCTACAAGGCAGCCATTTCCTTTAACCAGGCTACCGCTTCTGGTTACACCTACCAGCAGCTTGCCGACGGTCTTGGCAACAACGCCATCAAGCCTGAGAAGACCCACGAGTGGGAGTTCGGTCTTGAGGGTAAGGCATTCAACAACCGCTTAGGTTTTGAGGCTTCTTACTATCACAAGAGAATCAAGGACCAGATCCTTGACGCTACCGTAGCATACAGCACCGGTGGCCGTTCAATCCTTGCAAACGTTGGTGAGCTCACCAACCAGGGCTTCGAGTTCAGCGCATACGGTACTCCTATCGAGTCCGGTGACTGGAGACTCGACCTCTCCGGTAACATCGCATGGAACCGCAACAAGGTTGTTAGACTTATGGATGGCCTTGATGTTCTCCAGCATGCACGTTGGGACAACGGTGCCGCTTATCTCTACTCCTTCGTAGGCCAGAAGATGGGTGACATCTACGCATTCGCACCCGCAGAGGATGCAAAAGGCAACAAGATTGTCGATGCTGAAGGTTTCTATAAGGTTTCCGACGAGCCCGTAAAGGTTGGTAACGCAATGCCTGACCTCATCGGAGGTTTCGCAGCCAGCATTTCCTACAAGAGATGGACTCTCGACGCTAACTTCAACTTCCAGATCGGCGGTGACGTTTGGAACCAGCCTTACCAGTACATGATGGGTCTGGGTGCCCTCGAAGACACCATGCCTTATCGTGACGAAGCTCACGGCGGTCTTGCATACTACTTTGACGCAAACGGCAACACCGTTGCAGCAGCAGGCATGACAGCAGGTCCTAACGGCGAATACATCCACCACGACGGCCAGATCCTCAAAGGCGTTAAGGAAGACGGTACCGTAAACAACACCATCATCCCTACCGACTATCTCCTTGAAGAGACCTACTCTTGGGGAACCGGCGGTACTATCTACTATTCTCACTCTATCTTCAAGAACACTTACCTGAAGTGCCGTGAGCTTACCCTTACTTACAACGTACCTGAGAGCTTCACCCGCAAGTTCAAGTGCAACAACCTCAGAGTTTCTGTCTTCGCTCGTAACCCGTTCTTCATCTACAAGAACCTGCCTATCTTCGACGCAGAGGCAACTGACGGTACCCGCTGGACCGACCAGGTTCAGATCGGTGGTTCCACTTCATCTTCAAGGACCTTCGGTCTCTCACTTCGTGCCAACTTCTAATACAGTCTGTATAATTTAATATGAGAATAGATATGAAAAAATTATATTCACTGATTCTGGCAGTTGTAGCAATAGTAGCTGTTTCTTCTTGCTCAAAGCAGGATTTCAAGGATAAGTATATCGATCCTTCCAAGACTACATCCGTATCTTGTGACAAACTTATGACCGGTGCATTCATGTACGGCAGGGATTACACATTCAATGCCTACTGGAGAATGTACACATGGGACAACTATTTTGGCAAACTTGCCCAGACCATTGGTACAAGCACCAACAGCGGTTCAATGTACTATATCAACGATGGTTATGCAGCCGACCGTTGGAACAACTTCTATAAGATCCTCCGTCAGTATCGTATTATGGAAGATACTTATGCCAAAGAGACCGAGGCAGAGCAGAAGAGAGACCGAATCTTCCTTGCCCTCACCGAGGTATTCCTTTATGACCATCTTTCACAGCTTGTAGACATCTTCGGACCTGTTCCTTTCTCAAAGGCTTGCTATCTTGCCATTACCGGCGACATGGCTTCCTCTCTGGCAGAATATGACAGCGACGTAGACCTTTACAGGATGATGCTCACCAACCTTGACGCTCTCTATACAGAGATCGGCACACTGGCAGACAATCTTACTCCTGAGGCAACCACAGCACTTCCCAAGCAGGACTTCATCAACGGTGGAGACCTTGCAATGTGGCAGAGGTATGCAAACGCACTCCTCCTCCGTCTTGGTATGCATGTAGCTGTTCAGGGTACTCTTGCTGCAGAAGGAAAGGCTGCTGCTTCAAAGGCTGCCGGCCGTCTTCTTCCTACCGATTGGGAGAACTCTATCAAGGTTAAATCAGACTTCGACGGTTTCAACTATTGGGAGAACTTCCGCGACAGCTGGAAGGATATCAACGCAACCGCATCCCAGGGCATTATCGATGCATTCCAGGTAACTGGCGCCAATGATCCCCGTCTTGCCGTTGTTTACATTCCCAATGAGGCTGGCAATTACTTTGGCAAGGGTTATCATGAGACCACAGCCGAGCAGAATGAGCACGGTACATACGATCAGTATGAGGACAGGTATTACGCATCCCTCAACCGCGCTACCTTCACATTCAACAACCTCTTCGTAAGTCCTGTATTCTCTGCAGCAGAGGCTTGGTTCCTCCTTGCAGAAGCCATCCAGCGCGGATACGCTTCCGGTGATGCAGAGACTGCATTCAAGGCTGCAATTGCTGCATCTATTGAGCAGTACTACAAAGAAAACGTTTACAGTGACCAGAGCCACGGTGGCCCCGGTGCCGGCAACGAGTACTTCAAGAAGTTTGAGGAAACCGATATCCCCACAACCGCCGATGCTCTTGCTTTCGCAGCCAACATTTGGAACGCTTACGGCAACAAGCTTGAGGGTATCATGACTCAGAAATGGGCTCACTTCGGTATCACCCAGCCTACCCAGGCATGGACCGATATCCGTCGTACCGGTTATCCTGCACTTAACTATCCTACCGATACCGGTTCAGGTGTTAAGTATGCAAACATCGTTAACCGCGTTAAGTATCCCGCCGACGAGGCCGACCACAACACCGCCAACTACGAGGCTAACAAGGCCAACGTTGGTAACGACTCCGAGGACTTCGTTCTCTTCTGGGCAAACAAACTGCTTTAACAGAGAATCTCTAATCAATAAAAACTCCGGCCATTTGACCGGAGTTTTTATTTTATCAGAATAATTTCTTCTTTGAAACTGTAGCTACAAAATCTTTCAGGTAGAAGGGTTCAAAGTAGGCGACATCCTGGAACTGGCCGGCTTTGAATTTTTCCATGGCCGGGCGGGCCAGGCCGCGGGCCGTTGGATATTGCTGTGCAAAAACAGCATTTGGGGCCGATATCACATTGCTGCACTTCTGAGCTGCATCGCCAATGAACAGGACTTTTTTACCGTCGGCCGCAGCATCGGCGATAATATCGGAGAAACTGGTTCCGTCAATGATGCTGGGGGTGACGTCGGTTGTGCGCTTGCCGTCGGCGGTGAAGACTGCGGTATAGACTTCCATCCGGCGGGCGTCAATCATTGGGACGATGTATTTGTAGCCGCCGGCTTTCCCGCTACCGATGGCTTCCCATACCAGGCAGTCCAGCGTCCCTACTGCCAGCATAGGCACTTTTGCCCCGAAGCAGAGGCCTTTTGCCGATGATACTCCAACGCGGAGGCCTGTATAGGAGCCCGGCCCCATGCTTACGCAGACGGCGTCCAGATCGGATGCCTTAAGTGCTTGGGAATCAAGTGCTTCCTTGATAAACGGGGCGGTAAGGGCAGACTGGTTTCTGGATGCTCCGTCGTCCTTGTAATACAGGATTTTTTCATCCTCTGAGATAGCCACAGAGGTCAGCGCCGTGGAAGTCTCTATCAACAGTATCATACAAGCAGTTCTTTGAAATACGGGAAGATTGCGTAGGCGGCGTCTTTGAGGGGCTCATACAGGAAGGAGGAGGCCAGCGTCTGGGCGTCTACCCATCCGTACTTGCTGTTTAGCGTATTGAACAGCATGATAAGAAGGCCGAGTACAAGTATAACTTTGATTGCTGCGAAAATGCCGCCCAGCAATTTGTCCAGCCAGCCCAGGAGGGCAAGGTGGACCACCTTTTCCAGCCCCTTGCCGATGATGTGGAAAACCACAATTGCAAGAATCAGGATAACCACGAAGGCGATGGTTTGCAGCACTTTTTCCGATGCGTGGACCAGCGGCGCAAGCCAGCCGGCCACAAGGCCGGAGAAGTGAAAGGCCAGCCAGGCGCCCACGATAAGAGCCACTACGGCTGCGGCCTGTACTACAAAACCAAGCTTTATTCCCCTGATAATGAAGGGGATGAAAATAATCAGAATAACAACATCGATAACGCTCATCCTACTGTAATCTTATATCTATTTAATAATATCTTATATTAAAAAATATAACTATCTTTGTATCCTTAAAATCGGAGCAAAGATAAATAAAATATACGACAATATGTTCAAAGAGTACAAAGGTCTTGATTTAGTAGGCATCGGCGCAGATGTTCTTGAGCAGTGGAAGAAAGAAGACGCATTCGGGCAGTCTCTCCGCATAAGGGAAGGGGCACCGGAGTTCATCTTCTTCGAAGGTCCGCCCTCCGCGAACGGAATGCCCGGCATCCACCATGTGATGGCCCGTTCCATCAAGGATGCTATCTGCCGTTACAAGACGCAGACCGGCTATAAAGTTGCAAGAAGAGCCGGTTGGGATACTCACGGCCTGCCGGTAGAAATCGGCGTAGAAAAGAAGCTCGGAATCCACAAGGAAGACATCGGCAAAACAATATCTGTAGAGGAGTATAACGACACCTGCCGCAAAGAGGTCATGAAATACACCAAGGAGTGGGTGAACATGACAGAGCGCATAGGTTACTGGGTGGACATGAACGACCCTTACATCACCTATGACAACCGCTATATTGAGACTTTGTGGTACCTCCTTAAGAAGATTTACGACAAAGGACTGCTCTACAAGGGCTTTTCAATCCAGCCGTATTCTCCCTCCGACGGTACGGGACTCAGCTCACATGAGCTCAACCAACCCGGCTGCTACAAGGATGTTACAGATACTACCGTAACCTGCCAGTTCGAGGTCATTAAGGACGAAAAGTCCCAGCCTCTGTTTGGCACGGAGCCCCTGCCGGTTTACTTCCTGGCATGGACAACCACTCCCTGGACCCTGCCTTCAAATACGGCGCTTTGCGTCGGTCCGGAGATTGACTATGTGCGCGTACATTCCGTCAACCCGTACAACGGCGCAGAGGCCATCTATGTAATGGCAGAGAAACTGGTTCCCACCATGTTCGGCTCCAAGAATCCTTTCACCGTCCTGGACGGCAAATTCAAGGGCAAAGAACTCCTTGGCATCCGTTACAAGCAGCTCATCCCCTGGTTCAAGCCACTGGAGGGCGATGCCTTCAAGGTAATCCTGGGAGACTATGTAACAATAGAGGACGGTACCGGTGTGGTTCATATCGCCCCTACCTTCGGTGCCGATGACAAGAAGGTTGCAGCCAACTACGGTATTCCCCCGATGATGGTCCTTGACCGCGACGGCAAGCCGCAGGCGCAGGTAGACCGCAGCGGAAGGTTCTACCGCCTGGAAGACCTTGATCCTGAATATGTTAAGACAAACGTAGACCCTTCATACGCAGAGTTTGCCGGAAGGTATGTAAAGAACGCCTTCGACGACAATATCCCCACCGACGCTCCTACGTTGGACGTAGACCTATGCATGATGATGAAGGCCGACGGCCGTGCATTCAAGATTCAGAAGCACGTGCACAGCTATCCTCACAGCTGGCGCACGGACAAGCCCGTTCTTTACTTCCCCCTGGACGCCTGGTTCATAAAGGCATCGGCAGTAAAGGAGCAGATGGTAGAGCTTAACAAACAGATAACCTGGAAGCCGGCATCCACCGGAACAGGCCGCTTCGGACAGTGGCTGGAGAACATCCAGGACTGGAATCTCTCCCGCAGCCGCTACTGGGGCACACCGCTGCCAATCTGGCGCACGGAAGACGGCAAGGAAGAAGTTTGCATCGGCTCCGTAAAAGATCTCTACAATGAGATAGAAAAGGCTGTGGCAGCAGGCGTAATGCAATCCAACCCTCTCAAAGCCAAAGGCTTTGACCCGGAGGACATGAGCCTTGAAAACTACAACAAGATAGACCTTCACCGTCCTTACGTGGACAACATCTTCCTGGTATCCGACTCCGGCAAGAAGATGACCCGTGAGAGCGACCTTATTGACGTCTGGTTCGATTCCGGCGCAATGCCTTACGCTCAGGAAGGCCTCAGGGGCCTGGACGGCAAGGGCTTCGGCGCTACCGCAGACTTTATCGCAGAGGGCGTAGACCAGACACGCGGATGGTTCTATACCCTGCATGCAATCCACACTATGATAAGCGGGACCCCCGCTTTCAAGCGCGTGATTTCCAACGGTTTGGTTCTTGACAAGGACGGCAACAAGATGAGCAAGCGCCTTGGCAACGCAGTAGACCCGTTCTATGCCCTTGACAAGTACGGAGCAGACGCCCTGCGCTGGTATATGCTTACCAACGCCCAGCCTTGGGACAACCTCCGCTTTGACGAGGCCGGGGTAGACGAGGTTCGCCGCAAGTTCTTCGGTACGCTGTTCAATACTTACAAGCTGTTTGCACAGTACGCCAACATTGACGGCTTTGACCCGGCTGCCGACGCCGTTCCCGTGGCAAAACGCCCGGAGGTTGACCGCTGGATTCTTTCCAAGCTCAATTCCCTTATCCGCGACGTACGCGCCGCCTATGAGGATTACGATATCACCACGGCAGGCCGCCTGATTCAGGATTTCGTCTGCGACGAGCTAAGTAACTGGTACGTTCGCCTGAACCGCAAGCGTTTCTGGGGCAGCGAGCAGACTTCTGACAAGAACGCGGCATACCAGACCCTGTACGAGGTTCTGGTTAAGACCGCCGTTCTGTCGTCGCCTATTGCTCCCTTCTACACGGACCAGCTCTACCGCGACCTCACCGCCTCTTGTAATTCCGTTCACCTTACCCTTATGCCGGAGGCCGATGCCGCCCTTATAGACACAGAACTGGAGGAGCGTATGGCAGCAGCCCAGAAGGCCTGCTCCCTTATCCACTCCCTGCGCAAACTTAACAAGCTGAACGTACGTCAGCCGCTTGCAAAGGTGGTTATCCCCGTAATCTCGGAGAAGGTGCGCGACCAGCTTGAAAGTTCCCGCCAACTTATTCTTACGGAGGTTAACGTCAAGGATATGGAGTTCATCGCAGATACTGCCGGAATCATCACCCTTAAGATAAAACCTAACTTCAAGACACTTGGAAAGGTTTATGGGAAGAGGATGAAAGAGATTGCAGCCGCATTCGGAGGCTTCTCCCAGGCCGACATCGCCGCTATCCAGAAGGCCGATGTCGCAGGCGCAGTCTACACCGTGGCTCTCCCGGAGGGCGATGTCGTCCTGAACCCCGGAGACTATGAAATCAGCTCAGAGGACATGCCGGGCTGGGCAGTGGCAACCGAAGGCCAGCTCACCGTTGCCCTTGATATCACACTCACGGACTCTCTTCGCAGCGAAGGCCTTGCCCGCGAGCTTGTAAACCGCATCCAGAATGTCCGCAAGGACAGCGGCTTTGAGGTCACTGACCGCGTAAGAGTTACCATTTTTGCCACCGGAGACGAGTTCTTCAAGATAGCATCGGCAGTGGATATGTTCTACGACTATGTTACCTCGCAGACTCTGTCCCAAATTGATTCCGTCTCTGCGGATCCGGCTCCTGAAAACGCCGCCCAGGTAGAGTGGAACGAGGGCACAATAGCAATTTTGATAGTAAAATAACCATTATAACACTCAGTATTATGGCAAACGAAGAAGTTAAGACTCGTTACAGTGACGAGGAACTGGCAGAGTTCAAGGAGATTATCCTTGAAAAACTTGCCAAGGCGAAGAGCGAGTATAATTCTTTGCGCAAAGTTGTAATGCACAACGGCACCAACGACATTGAGGACACGACTCCGTCTTTCAAGACCGTTGAGGACGATGGCGCCCTGCAGCTTTCCAAGGAGGAGGCCAGCCAGTTGGCACAGCGCCAGTACAAGTTCATCCAGAACCTAGAGGCTGCGCTTGTGCGTATAGAGAACAAGACCTATGGCATTTGCCGTGAGACCGGGAAACTGATCCCCAAGGAGCGTCTGCGCCTTGTCCCTCACGCAACTCTTACCGTAGAGGCCAAAGAGAAACTTTCCCAGGGTGGAAAGCGTTAGGAGCATCATTATATCCAGAGGCAGGATACTGATTATATGCGGTGTCCTGCTTGTGGTACTTGACCAGGTGATAAAGATCCTGGTTATGCAGAACATGGTTCCGGGCCAGCAAATTGACGTTTTCAGCTGGTTCAAACTGTGTTATGTAGAGAACGTGGGCATGGCTTACGGCCTTAAGTTCGGCGGTGTTGCGGGCAAGATTATCCTTTCCCTCTTCAGGATTGTCCTTGTGGCCATTCTTGTGCGCTGGATGATAAAACTTCTTAAACGCGGCACCGATGCCAACCCCGACGCTTCTCCCGTGCCGATGGGTGTCCTTGTAGGACTTACGCTCATTACGGCCGGCGCCGTCGGAAACATCGTCGACAGTCTTTACAACGGTCCTTTCCTTCTTGGCAAGGTGGTGGATATGTTCCAGTTCCCGCTCTTCCATTGGCCCGACTGGCTTCCGCTGCTTGGCGGCCGACTTTTCTTTGAACCGGTATTTAATTTTGCCGATGCCTGCGTTACCTGCGGCGCCATTTACCTGATTCTGTTCCAGTGGAAGTTTTTCTCCAAAGAAGGTAAATAATTCGGGACAATCGTACAAATGTGCTATCGCAACTTTGAAGAAAGGAAGGAGCGGAGGGTGGCGTCGTCTTTTACGCCGGTACCGCTGACAAACTCTCCGTCAACTATGAAGAACAGCGAGGGAATCTGCTGAACGTTATAGGTATTGATAACGGGAGATGCTGTTCCAAGGCCGTCGCATACGTTTATCCAGCCGGTATCCTGCGTTTTAACAGCGGTAGCCCAAGCTGCCTTGTCTGTATCCAGGGAAACGGCGTAAATCTCAAAGCCCTTGGGTGCAAACTGCTTGTAAACAGGCTTCAGGACGTCCTGGTTGAACAGTTTCTGATCTCCCATTACAGAGGCCCAGAAATAAACCATAACCACCTTCTTGTTCTCTGCCACGGAGCTCAGGGAAACCTTCTGTCCGTTGACATCGGCAAGATTAAGGTCGATGAAGCTGATTTCCTCTGCCTGACCGGCAAAGTTGTCCAGGCGGAAGAGGTTCTCGCGGCGGGCGGCCTCGGTCTCAAGAGCCTTGACATACCTTGACTGGGGATAAACCGTCAGGAGGGAGTCGCATACATTGCGGAAGTGAAGTGCATCTGTGTGCTGAGAGAATATTGCAAGGTCGCCTACATTCTCATACAAAACGGGAATAGAGGTGAGCGATTTGCTGTTTTCCATAACATAGAGCACTCTTTTGCGATAGTAGCTTACGTAGTTGCGGTACAGTTCCTGTCCAAGCTGAAGCGCCTCCGCCGATGACGGATTAAGTCCCTCCAATTTTGAACGGGTAAGGGCGACTGCGGCCGCAAATTCTGCCTGGGCCTTCTCTGACTCGCAAAGGAGCTCACTCTCAGGAGAACCTGTTACGGAATAATTGCCAAGAGAATCGGAAACCACCTTTGCGCTCTCCCCTTTCTGAAGGATTAGGGAGGCAATCTTATTGGCTCCATAATAAACGTAGACGAACTCCGGGTCTCCGGCTTTGACAGGTACGGTGCATGAATAATTGCCGTTCTTGTCCAAGGCGAGGGTGTCCAGAACAGTCATCTTATTGATGTCCAGCAGTTTAACCACGACATTTCCTTTGGATGCGCCTTCCACTGTTCCGGAAAGGCTGGCTTTGTCTGTGTTGCAGGACCAAAGCATACCGGCAGCTGCAACTATAGCTACAACAAATTGTAAGCTCTTCATATTCAATTGATTATAATTTCTCAAACTCAGTACGTATGGCATCGGCGATAGCTGCGAACCGGTCTGCTTCCAGCTTCAGATGCTCTTTGCGGAAGTCCATATCTCCCTCTGTATTAAGGGGAACAAGGTGAATATGGGTATGGGGGACTTCCATTCCAAGGACGGCAACGCCTACCCTCTTGCAAGGGATGGCTGCCTTGATGGCAACGGCCACCTTGCGGGCAAAGGCCCAGAGGCCGGCGTACACATCGGCGTCCAGATTGAAAATATAGTCATCCTCTACGTTTTTGGGGATAACCAGCGTGTGGCCTTCTGCAAGCGGAGAAATGTCCAGGAATGCATAGTAATCCTCGCTCTCTGCAACTTTATAGGAGGGGATTTCGCCTTTGGCGATGCGGGTGAAAATAGTTGCCATTAGCCTAAAGAAATTTCAAGAATCTTGAATTTGATAACGCCCTGAGGCACTTTTGCCTCTACGGTCTCTCCCTTTCCATGGCCGAGCAGGGCCTTTGCGATAGGTGTGGTTGCGGCCATTTTGCCGTGGGCGAAGTCTGCCTCTGTCTCTCCGACGATGGTAAACTCCATCACCTGGTTGTTGGCCAGGTTCTGCACCTTGACCTTGTTGGTCATCTGCACTTTGTCCGTGCCAACCATGGACTCGTCGATAACCTTTGCATTGGCTACCAACTCCTTGAGCTTGGCAATCTTGACTTCCAGAAGTCCCTGGGCGTCACGCGCTGCATCATACTCTGCATTTTCTGAAAGGTCGCCTTTTTCCCTGGCCTCTGCTATGGCGGCGGAAATAACCGGGCGCTGTGCAATTGCGTCCGCAAGATCTTTTCTGAGTTTGTCAAGACCCTCCTGGGTCATGTAATGAATATCAGCCATTCACTTTAGTTTTAGTTTCTCCGATGAAGAATTAAAAAGGAGTCCTGCCCCATGGCAGAACCCAATCTTCAACTGCAAATATAAGAAAAATATTTGAAGTTTTTACAATTGCGGTGCAAAAGAGGCGTTTTCAAGTGTACTGGCTGCGTCAATAGGGTGGCATTCGATAATCCGTTTCAAGACATAGAATCCTTTTACTTGATTAATACGAAGAGAAAAATCAGATTTTAATGCCTTGTATGCTTCTTTGCGAACATTGTTTTCGTCCAGAATAACGAAGTCCCCTACAAGTCGAAGGACTTTTCTAACATGGGCGTTATCAGGCCCATCTATAAAACAAGCCTGTTTTACCATTTTCCTTAAAGCATTAATTATTTCAATGCTCTCGGATTCGCTAATATGACCATCAAAATCATAAGGCATATCAGGGATAATAATATCCATGTCCACGTTTGGAATATGATCCTGAAGAGAATCCGGATTAAAAGAAAGAGCCCTTGGCATATCTAATATAAAGGTTTTCTCATCCCTATTATTTAGGGCCACAACATCTGCTTTGCTATACGTAATAACTACATACCCGCTCATAGATACTATTCGGTCTTGTCCTTGACTATAATGGGCGAAAATAAATGCCAGGATAACTGTAATAATTAATCTCTTTTCCATACTCGTCATAGATGTCCAAGAATCCCGCTAGCAAAGATAGTCAATCATATCGTTTTATCGCGCATTGTAATGCTACCATTACCCGAAATCTTGTTTTCAAGTGAGAAATATTGCAAGATAACAATCTTCTTATGGTCTGTAATTGCCTAACGGTAATTTTATCGTTTGTTGGCGCAGAGATTATTTGACAAACAGCAAGAATACAAGGATCTGTCATTTTAGAAAGGTCTCTAATGAAGATTTCAGGCGAATCAACAAGCGAGTCCAATAGCTCCTCACTGCACATTTCACTATATTCAACATTGTTCGTATCTGCCAAGAGTGTCAATTTGAAAAATCGGATTAATTCTGAATCATTAGACTCGCAAATACTATTTTGTTCTCTTGCTATGAGAAAGCTTGTTGACGAAATCAATAAACTTATCATAGAAACTTTTATTAATAATTCCGACATCTTTTTTAAGACGAATGTTATTTTTTTCATTTCCGTTTTCTTTACTTCCCTTGTGTCCGTACAAATTATTATAAGAGTATTCTCGGATTTCCTGCGCAGTAGGCGTAGGGGCTAATCCCGTAATACTTCTCGGCCATA
>OMVB01000026.1 GCA_900314395.1 uncultured Prevotellaceae bacterium
AGTAGTGGGTAGGAGAATCGAACTCCTATTGCGGGAATGAAAATCCCGAGTACTAACCGTTATACGAACCCACCGTCCGCCCTAAAAACGCTAAGGGCGTTTCTTAGGGATTGCAAAGGTAGATAAAAATATCTATTCTGCAAAAATTTTTTCAGAACTTATTTAACTTTCTTCTTCAGTTTTGTTCCACTCAAAAGAGTAGATGATGGACTCGACCTGGCGCAAAAGCTGCCTCTTGTCGTGTCCCGGAGCGTGTACAAAGGCGTCAAGCACAATGATTTCCTTTGCATCGGGGCTGTAAAAAGCATGCAGCACAAAAGGGCCGCCCATCCAGCCGCCGTGTACATCCCACCAGCCGCGTACCTGTGCAAACTGACGTCCGCGGAACTTGATGTACTCTATCGTGGGCTTAAGGTATGACTCCTCTGTTGTCATGTAGCTGCCCTCTGCGGTGCTGGGGACATTGTCCTTGAGGATTGCGTTGCGGTTTGCGATGATGTTATCCATTACAAAGTCCGCCTCGTTGCCAAGCGCAGGATACTTGTAAACAAGGATATCCTGAAGGATGGACGACGAGTCATATGCAATCCAGATGAAGTCACCGGTGTTCTTGCGGATACGGTAACCGTCCGGGAAATGAGGCGAACCGCCAACCATTTCCTTAACAGCCACGCCGATGCCTACATTTTCATACCTGATTGCATTGGCGATGTTCCTGTCCCTTTCCGCCTGCTCGATAGTGCTTACAATCCGGGGAGCATTCTCCTTGAGCATTGCAATGGCAGACTCGCTGTCGAAGGCGTCCATCTGGATTACGCACTGCGGCTTGGCCCAGACATCATTCGCATAGTTTATCAGCTCCTTCCTGTTCTGGGGGTTGATATTGAAAATGATGATGTTCCTGTGCACCTTGAACAGGTCTCCGAATCCGGAGGGATTCACATTGGAAAGCGTGAACATCGGCTCACGGGGAACGATATACGGGCATTCGTCTGCCAGCAGTTCCCTTACGGCATTGCCAAGGTTGCCTTCCCAGTCTCCCCTGTCTATCACGACGATAACCTCTCCGGCTTTGCCGCTGATGTTAGGCATCAACGCCTTGCTGTTCTTGCAGGAAACAAGCGCTGCGAGCACAAGTCCCGCCCAGAATACTCTGTTAAATAAATTCTTCATGTTATTTTAGAAAGTGAACTTAGCCATGGTCAGGATACGGTGGTTAAGCACCCAGTGAAGATCGTTCTGGACAAGACCGCTCTGGTCCATTGCAGAACCGAACTGAACACCGGTAACGTTGTACTCAAGCGCAAGGGTTAGCTTTCCAAGGTTGTAAGCGATGGTAGGAGTGAGACGGAACATCTGGCGGATATTCTTCTCTCCACTGTTGTTGAACCAGTAGTGGTCCGTGTCTACAAGGTCCTCCGCGGTACCCAGCAGACGCATGTATCCTGCCATACCCATAACCTGCCACTTCTTTCCGTACTGCATGGAAATGAAGGAAGCGGTGCTGCGCATAGGAGTGTATTCCCAGGAACCATCGGCATTGATATGGCTTACACCGTAGCCGGTAAGGAGATTCATGTGCTCTCCGGCGTGTGCAAGAATGCTCTTGGCCCTGATCTGGAAACCGTTCTTTCCCGTGTACTGAAGGAATACGAAGGGAGAAACGGTGGTAAGACGGTCGCTGAGCGAGCCGCGCTCATCCTTCCTGCGGGGTTTGATGCTGAACAGGTTGGCACCAATCTTGGCGGTAAAGCTTGAAACAGGCTTGAATGTAACACCGGCGTAAACCTCCGGGATAAGGCCGTACTTCATGAAGTCCGCAGACTTGGTAACAGCAAGGTTTGTATTGCTGGTGGGGCCTACGGGAAGATACTGCATTCCGTAAATGATACCGCCAGTCAGGGTAACCTTCTTGCCAAAGTTGTAGTTGGCCATCAGCTGGGGAGAACGGTTGAACGGATTGAACGGCGCACCGGTCTCAAGATTGACGATATGAGGCATATCGGCGGCCATCGGATGCCATGTCTGGCCGATGTTAAGGAGGAATGAATCCTCTCCGCTGCGGCCCAAATTGTCCCAAGTCAAGCCGATGTAAGCCTGGCGCAGGCGCAGGATGGCGGTGGAACCGCTCTTGGTGTAGAAGTCTGCCTCTACCTTGCCTGAAAGCTTCATGCTGCCGTACTGGTAGCCGCTTACGTCAAGGCCAAGCCTGGTGGTAAGGGACAGGAAACGGAATGAAGCATTGGCATTATTGTCGATGTCATTGCCGATCATGTCCTCGTCCTTGGGCATGTAGAAATAAAGATCCTCCGTGCCGGCCTTCACCTCACGGCTGTCGAAAATAGCGTAATTACGGATGAATCCGTACAGCTTGAACTTGGCAGGAGTCTCATTCTGCGCCGGCAGCACAGTTGAGAGTGCTGCCAGTGCAAAAATACTGAGTATGAATTTTTTCATATGTTACTGTTTGAAGATAATGTCAACAGGAATCTTGGCCTTCTGCATCTTCTCGATATCGGCCTTAAGGCCCTCATCAACAGTTGAATAGATGTTGACAAACTCTGCTGCGGCAGCAGCATCGCCGTCGGCCTGAAGCTTCAGGACCTCTGCCACAAGAGCACGGAGCGCGGACTCTGCTTTTGCATAGTCAATGTCATAAGCCTTCTCTGCAAGATCCAGGGAGATAGCGCCGTTCTCACGCAACCAATTGTAAATCACGATATTGGCGCATCCTGTAGCTGCAACGGAACCGAACCTGGTGGAACGGATGACGCTGGCAACGAAGGTGGCGATGGAATTCTTCTTCTGGATGATGTCCGGAATCTGCTTCTGGTCTATCATCTGGCATGCGAGAACAGTACCAAGGGCGTTGGCCTTAACCTCTTCAAGGGTGAAGGCGTCGGCGCCGAGAGCCTCTGCTACAGATGCTCCGTCAAGGGTCTTCTTGACACCAAGGCCGTGTGCAACCTCACGGAAGGCGATGTTCCAATAGAAGGCATCGGCATCCATATAATACTTCTCTTCGTTGGAGAGGAGGATGTTTCCGGCAGGATATACGGTAGCATAGAACTTCTCTGAAATCACATTCTGGAAGAGGATGGTACGGGTACCCTTCTCCTGCTGAACCTTCTCGTCGTAAGGAAGGTTGATTGCGATAACCTTGAAGCCTGCGTTTGCATTACCGGCATAGTAGATAGCGTCGCAAGAGAAGATGCTTGAAGAAGTACCGGGAACGAAGTTCTTGTACTTGTCCTCTACAGGCAGGTTGTTCTGGAGTTCAGGAAGCATTGCGCTGAACTTCTCCAGGGCTGCGGTGCGGTACATATCCTTAAGCACTACGAATGCGCCGTAGGATGCCTTGCGGCCGTAGAGTTTGTCATCATTGTCCTCATTAGGTCCGATGACAAGGTCCATGCGGCTGTCGGTCATGTTGAGCCATGCGATATCGGCGTCATAATAATTATCAGTGCGCAGGGCGTCGATCTTCTTGAGCAGGTACTCACGTACGCTTGCCTTGATGGTGGTGTCTGCGGCCTGCTGCAGGTAATTGCAGATATTGTCGATATTGTCCTTGTATGCATCGTGATACCAAACGGTCTCAAGAGCGCCGGCATCGTTCCTGCGGATAAGGGTGTAAGGGCTGTTCTTTGCAGGGTCTGCAAAGGCCTCGAACTCCTCTGCTGTCATGTCTGCGGGATAGAAGTTTGCCCCGAGAGGACGCTTGCCGAAGCCGTCTACGAACGACGTGTCGGTATTGCGGTCCCAGGGACCGTAGTTAATCTTGGCGAATGCAAGGGCGTCCTTGTCTTCTGCAAGCTGCTCCATAAGGGCGTTCTTGTCCCCGAAGTTCTGCTTCCAGTAAATCTTGTCGGCCTCCTGTGCTGCCTTTTTGAAGAGCTCGATAACCACCTTGCCGTTAGGGCTGAGTGTTTCTGCGGAAGAAGGAGTCTGGAGAGCGACTGTAGCATACTCGCTTGAGTTGTTCTCTATCTGCTTGCTCTTGAAGGGGAAGAGGGTTGTAAGCCAGAAGAAGCCAAGGATAAAGCCTACTACACCTACAATGATACCAATCTTGGCCATCTGCTTGGTCTCTACAAGACCGGTGGATGCCGCGATGGCGTTGGGAGGAGTAGATATCGGGAAGAGCATTGCTATGGAAGCGCACACTGCAATGAAGGTGATCATAGCGTGGGTGCCGCCAAGAGAGAAGAAGCTGTCATGGCTGGCTGCTGCGGGATCTGCCATACCCTCTGCTACAACGATGAGGATAGGGATAAGCAGGGCGGCAGTAGCGGAGTTGCTGATGAAGTTGGACAGGAAATAGCAAACCAGGCCGGCGACTACAAGTACCAGTACAACTGACATCGAACCGAAGGGAATAGCCTGGATGAGAACCTTTGCAAGACCGGTTCCCTGAAGGCAGGTACCCAGTGCAAAGCCTCCGGCAACGAGCCAGAGCACGCTCCAGTTGATTTCCTTGATGTCTTCCCTGGTGAAAATACCCGTGCAGGTAAGAACGCCAAGAGGTATAAGGGCAACTACGTTGGAGTTGATTCCGGTAATGGACTCGGTGGCCCAGAGAAGGATGGTTCCTATGAAAGTAATCCAGACAACCTTTGACTTCCAGTCTTTCTTGGCCTTGTTCTCAGGGATTTCAAGCACAACCTTCTCACTCTTGAAGGGGAAGAATACCTGAAGGAGAATCCACGCCACGAAAATCATGATGGCAACGTAAGGCACCATGCGGATCATCCACTCACCAAAGGTGACCTCGTAACCGGACTCTGCAAGGAACTTGACAGCAGTTGCGTTAGGAGGAGTACCGATAGGAGTTCCGATACCACCCAGGTTGGCTGCGATAGGAATTGCAAGAGCAAGGCCTACCTTACCCTTTTCACCGGCGGGAAGCACTGCAAGCACAGGTGCAAGGAATGCAAGCATCATGGCTGCCGTTGCAGTGTTGCTCATGAACATGGAGAATACGGCGATCACAATCAGGAAGCCCAGGAGCACCATCTTAGGCTTGGTGCCGAACGGCTTGAGAAGAAGCCTTGCAAGGGTAACGTCCAGGCCGTATTTTTCTGCCATGATAGCGAGCACGAAGCCGCCCAGGAAGAGCATAACAACCGGGTCAGCGAAGGCCTTCATGATGTCCGTGTAGTTCACCAGCTGGCCAAGTTCCGGCTTGCAAAGGAAGCCTATACCCTTGTTGGATACGCACAGCAGTGAAAATACGATAACCAGGAGTGAGGTTGTCCAGTTGGGGATAATCTCAAACATCCACATCAGCGCGGCGAACACGAAGAGTGCAATCACGCGCTGCTGTACAACAGTAAGTCCGGGGATTCCGAAGAAATCTACCGGGACTGCAACCAGAAAGATTGTGACCAGGAGCACAATCGGCAGGAGGACACAAAACTTAAAGTTGAATTTAAATTTGCCCATTATATTGAATAAGTTTGTTATTGCAATAAAGTCTGCAAAATTAGTAACAATTTGCAGATAAACCAACAAAAAACCGCCCACTTTATAAGTGGACGGTTAATTGGCTTTGTAATTAAGTACTAATTAGATAGTACCCTGCTCAAGCATTGCGGTAGCAACCTTCATGAAGCCGGCGATATTGGCACCCTTAACATAGTCAACATGACCGTCTGCCTGGGTTCCGTATTTAACGCACTGTTCATGGATGCTCTTCATAATGAAGTGAAGCCTGTCATCAACTTCCTGAGCGTCCCAAGAAATATGCTCTGCATTCTGGGTCATCTCAAGACCGGAAGTAGCAACACCACCTGCGTTCACAGCCTTACCGGGAGCGAAGAGGATACCGTTGTTCTGGAAATAGTGGATAGCACCGGGCTGGCATCCCATGTTGGATACCTCGCAGCAGCACCAGCAACCGTTGGCAACGAGCTCTTTTGCATCGTCCTCTGAAAGCTCATTCTGGAATGCGCAAGGGAGTGCGATGTCTACAGGAATGCTCCAAGCCTTCTTGCCGGCTACGAACTGTGCCTTTCCGGGGAACTTGGTAGCCATATCCTCTACCTTGTTGCGGTTGGAAGCACGCATAACGAGCATGTAGTCGATCATTTCCTTGGTGATACCGTCAGGAATGTGGCAAACACCGTCAGGACCGGAGATAGCGACAACCTTTGCACCGAGCTCGGTAGCCTTGGTTGCAGCGCCCCATGCTACGTTACCGAAGCCTGAGAGAGCGACTTTCTTACCCTTGATGTCCTTTCCTGCCTTTGCAAGGAGGTGCTGGGTGAAATAGAGAGCGCCGAAGCCTGTAGCCTCAGGGCGAAGGATGGAACCGCCCCAGGTGCCGCCCTTACCGGTGAGAACGCCGGTGTTGTACTGACGGGCGAGCTTCTTGTACATACCATAGAGGTAACCGATCTCACGGCCGCCTACACCTACGTCACCTGCAGGGATATCCTGGTCAGGGCCGATGCAGTTCCAGAGCTCAAGCATGAATGCCTGGCAGAAACGCATGATCTCGTCGTTGGATTTGCCTACGGGGTCGAAGTCAGAACCACCCTTTGCACCACCCATAGGGAGGGTTGTAAGAGCGTTCTTGAAGGTCTGCTCGAAGCCGAGGAACTTAAGCATTGAAGGGGTTACAGCTTTGTGGAAGCGGAGACCGCCCTTGTAGGGACCGATGGCGCTGTTGAACTGAATACGGTAACCGAGGTTGGTCTGTACCTCTCCCTTGTCATCAACCCAAGTAACCCTGAATGTGAAGATGCGATCAGGCTCTACCATTCTTTCAACGATCTTTGCCTTCTCAAACTCAGGATGCTGGTTGTAAACTTCCTCGATGGATTCGAGAACTTCCTGAACAGCCTGGAGATACTCCTTCTCAAGAGGATACTTGGCCTGAAGTTTGGCCATAATGTCTTGTGTCTTCATTATATTTTAAAATTTTTAATGGTTTTTCATTTACCGATGCAAATCTAATAATAAAAACGATGCAATCTTCAAAAAATTGTAAGAAAAAAGGGAGATGCTGAAAAAATTTCGCATCTCCCGTGTTTTTACTCAAATAATCAGACTACTGCTGCATTGCCTGTGCCTGAGCCTGAAGCTCTGCCTGCAGGGACTCAAGGGTCCTGCCTGCGGGGATTCCCATAGCCTTGCGTGCTGCGGGGGTCAGGTCTGTGCTCTGGGAAGCATCAATATAAAGCACTGATGTTACGTCGAATACATAGATGTAACCGCCTTTCTTTGCAAGGTCCTCAACAACCTCGTGAGCCTTCTTGTAAATAGGGGCCATCTTGTTATTCTGGAGCTGCTGAAGGTCTGCCTGAGCAGACTGCTGGAAATCCTGGATCCTGTTACTCATCTCCTGGAGTTCACGCTCCTTGCTCTCCCTTACCGAAGCAGTCCATGTAGAAGCCTTCTGCTGGTACTGCTGATATTTATTCTGAGCCTCTTCCTGCATCATCTGGAGCTCTTCCATGGCGTCCTTCTGGGCTTTCTGGATAACTACACGTGCAGAATCGGCTGCAGGTGACAATGCAACCAGTTCGTCATAGTTTACATGAGCGAATTTCCCGCTCTGTGCTGATGCAGCGATACCGAAGAAAGCTGCGGCAGCGATGATGATCAATTTTTTCATATCCTTTTTAGTTATTTTTTATTTCCAAGTTTAGGCAAACTGTTTTACTTCAAACATCGGACCATACTAGAATTCCTGACCGATAACAAAGTGGAACTGGCTTCCTCCCTTGTTGCCGCTGGCGTCTTTGTCGAATCCGTATCCCCAGTCTATACCGATGAGGCCGACAACAGGCAGATAGATGCGCACGCCGGCTCCGGCGGACCTCTTCAGGTGGAAGGGATTGAAGTTGCGGATATCGGACCATGCGTTACCGCCCTCCAGGAACAGGAGTCCGTAAATCGTGGACTGAGGCTGCAGGATGATAGGATAACGGATCTCAACCGCGAACTTGTCATAAACATTACCGGCATAGTTGTAGCCGTTGCTGTTGTATGAACTTACCTCCATCGGGGTAAGGGAATAGTTCTCATAACCGCGCAGCGAGATAACATCGCTTCCGTAATTATTGTATCCGGACATACCGTCACCACCCACAAGGAAGCCCTCGAAAGGAGAATAGCCCCAGCGGCGGTTGTAGTAGCCAAGGTATCCGAACTGTGCCCTTGTCTTAAGGATAAGGTCGCCTGCAATCTTTGTATAGAAGTCCGCTTTAAGAGACCACTTGTGGTATTCTATCCACTTGTAGCGCTGTTTTGCGGTCCAGTTGTCGTAGTTGATGTCCTTGTAGCTGCTTACCTTGACGGGATTGCCGTTGGCATCCAGGGTACCCTTGTCCGTTCTCCTGAACAGGGAGAAAGGAGGGGTCAGCTGCAGGGAGAATGAGATATCGGAACCCTGACGGGGGAATATCTGCTGGTCGGTTGAATTTCTGGAAAGGCCGATTGTGTAGCTGATATTGTGGGCAACGCCGTCATCGAAGATGAAGTAGTTGGAATACCAGTTGCGCAGCCTGTAGACCTGCCAGCTGAGCGAGTTGTACAGCACAAAGTAGTTGTCCGGCCACTCCAGGCGGTTTCCGAGTCCCGCGGTGACGCCGAAGATTTCCATCTCACGGTCGTGGCTGAGAATGTTCCATGCCAGGTATGAGTTCGTCTGGCGGGTATAATAAGCGGACAGGCTGAGCGATGTAGGCTTCTTTCCGAAGAGCCAGGGCTCCATGAAACTGAGAGACAGGGCGGTATAGTATGTACCGCTGGTCTGGAGCCTGAGTGCCAGCGTCTGGGCGTCTCCCAGAGGCACCGGACGCCATGCCGACTTGTCACGCAACCTCCTGGTAGAGAAGTTGTTGAAGCTGATACCTACGGTTCCGATGAACGTCTTTCCGCCCCAACCGCCGGAGAGTTCCAGCTGGCTGGAAGGTTTTTCCGTAACATTGTAGACAAGGTCTACGGTGTTGTTCATCTCGTCCGGTATGATGGAATAGCCCTCGTTGCTGTACATGGCTTCAGGGTCGAACTGGCCCATGGAGGCGATTTCACGGATGGAACGCTCGAAGTCGCTCTGGCTGTAAAGATAACCGGGACGGGTGAAAATCTGGCGGCGCACCACCCTCTCGTTGGTAAGGTCGTTGCCGTTGATCACGATATTGTTCAGGGTTGCCTGCTTGCCTTCCACGATACGCATTTCCACGTCTACGGAATCACCCTCGATGGTAAGCTCAACCGGTTTTACATTGAAGAACAGGTATCCGTTGTCGCGGTAGAGTTTCGATACGTCGTAGTCGTTCTGGCCGCCGCCACCCAAAAGGCGCTTCTGCATTGTCACAACGTCATAAACGTCTCCCTTTTCTATGCGGAGCACGCTGTTAAGAACGTCGGATGTATAAACGGAGTTTCCGGTCCAGGTTATATTGCGGAAGTAATACTTCTGGCCTTCATCGATATCGATGCCGATGCTTACACGGCCGTCCGGAATTGTATAAACAGAATCCTTTATAATCCTTGCGTCACGGTAACCGGCCTCATTGAAGGCTTCGATTACGTTCTTCTTGTCATTCTCGTACTCCTTGGCATTGAACTTTTTGCTGTTGAAGAAGTTATACCATTTCTTGGCCTTTGTCTTCTTCATCTTGCGATAAAGCTTGTAGGTGCTTATATGGTCGTTGCCGGTGAAATCGATATCCTTGATTTTAGTCTTTTTACCTTTGTCAATGTTGAAGTTGACGCGGATTGCATTGCGGACGATAGTGTCCTTCTGCACCTCAGGGGTAACTTTTACGTTGGAGAAACCCTTCTCCTTGAAGTAACGGACGATGATATCGCAGCTGGTCTTGGACACATAGTCAGAGAACTCGCCGCCGCGGCGCAGGTTAAGGCGCTCCATGATATCCTTCCGCTCCCCGCTCTTGATACCGCTGTAAGACCACCTGGACACGCGGGGACGCTCCTTGATGGCTATTCTAAGGTAGATGGAGTCCCCTGCGGCGGAAACGGAGTCTGCCGTAACGGCTACGTCACGGAAGTATTTCTGGGCCCAGAGACGGTTCAGCACATTGGTGATATCGTCACCGGGAACGGTGACTTTTGCACCTTTGTACAAGCCGGAAAGCTGGATTATCTGATTGTCACTGAAGTATGTATTGCCCTCTACCACAACATTGCCCACAGTGTACTTCTGAGGGGTTCCATAGTTGAATTCAGGAATGTCATTCTGTGCAGACAGCGCCTGCGGAAACAGCAGTACCGCAGCCACATAGCTCATTATCCTGTATATTTTTTTCATACGCATTCGTTACAGCCTGCAAATATACGACTTTTATTTGACTTTACCATACCTGCGGTCCCTCATGGCATACTCCTCAAGGGCCAGCCTCATCCGGGCCCTGTCGAAGTCCGGCCAGAGCACCTTCGTAAAGTAAAACTCTGAATAAGCGCCCTGCCACAACAGATAGTTGCTAAGACGCTGCTCGCCTGAGGTGCGGATTATAAGGTCCGGATCCGGGACGCCGGCGGTTACAAGAAGGGAGCTGAAGTCCTCCTCTCCCACTCCGTCCAGCCAGGAAGCGCCTTCCCCGGAGGCTATCGCCTTGGAAGCCAGCTTCTTGGCGGCCTGAAGGATATCCCACTTGCCGCTGTAGCTGATGAACAGGATCATGGTAATCCTCTTGTTTCCGGCGGTCATTTCCATAGCTTTGTCGATGGAGCCGTTAAGGACGTCCGGGAGGGATTCCCTGTTACCAAGCACCATGAACCTGACGCCGTTGGCCATGAAGTTTTCCAACTCCGCCATGATGGACTTGAACATAAGTTGCATCAGGTAGTTGACTTCATCGTCCGGGCGGCCCCAGTTCTCTGTGGAGAATGCATAAAGGGACAGGTATTCTACGCCGTTGTCCGCACATTCCTCAAGTGCGGCTCTAACGCTCTGAACGCCCTGAAGATGGCCTTTGACACGCTCCAGGCCGCGTTCCTGCGCCCATCGCCCGTTGCCATCCATAATGATGGAGACATGGCGGGGGATTCTTTTTCCTTCTTCTGACTGCATCGGCATTGTTATCAAATATTCCGCTTGTCCTCGCCCCAGAAAAGCCTGCTTGTAAGGGCAGACACGAACTCCGACTTGGCGAGCCGGATTCTCTTGAGCGAAAATTGTGCCATTGCAACTTCAAGCGTCCAGTCGCAATCGATTTCCACCGTCTGGTTGTCCATGGTCATGGTAACCTTGGGGTCGCGGGATTTTATGCTGATGCTGATATGCGATGTATCAGGTACTACGAGCGGCCTTACATTAAGGTTGTGAGGGCAGATCGGGGCGATGATGAGCACCTTGGTGTCCGGCATGCAGATAGGGCCGCCAACGGAAAGGGAGTAAGCGGTTGATCCGGAACTTGTGGCCACAAGAAGGCCGTCGGCCCAGTATGTAGGAAGGGCTTCCCCGTCTATTGAAACCTGGATTCCAAGCACTCCTACGCCGATTCTGTGGATAGAGACTTCATTAACCGCATAGGGCAGGAGGCCGATTTCCTTTCGGGCGTTCTTGCCCTTGAGGGTGGCGTTGAGCATGGTCCTGTATTCTACGGAGAACTCTCCCTGGAGAAGTGCCGGGAGCACTGCCTCCGGGCTGTTTTCCGACAGGAATCCCAGCCTTCCGAAGTTTACGCCAAGGATAGGGATGCCGACATCGGCAACGGTCTGGGCGGCGGAAAGGAAGGTTCCGTCACCTCCGATACTGAGTACCAAATCCGTCTGGGGACGGATGTCTGCCTTGGATGCTATCTCATACAATTCATAGGAGGCGGACTGGAGCTGCTCGCAAAGGGCGATGTAGCGGTCGTTCTCCCTGATGGCCTGTTTCAGAAGGAATATACCTATTTTCATACTATCTTATGTGGTGCAATTATTGCAATAAACCAATAAACTGCCAAAATTAATACTTTATTTAGAATTTTTGAACAATTATGCCTATTTTTGTATCGGACAATAACCAATTTTTAACTGTAAACCACTGTTCAAGATGACAAGATTAAGCGTCAATATCAATAAAATAGCCACCGTGCGCAACGCCCGCGGAGGCAACATGCCGGACGTAACAAAGGCCGCAGTAGACTGCGAAAACTTCGGCGCGCAAGGCATCACCGTCCACCCCCGGCCGGACGAGCGTCACATCCGCTACAGCGACGTGTACGCCATCCGCCCGCTCATAAGGACGGAGTTCAACATAGAGGGCAATCCAATTCCCAAATTCGTGGATCTGGTATGCGAGAACAAGCCGGATCAGGTAACCCTTGTCCCGGACGCCTACGACGCCATTACTTCCAACGCCGGCTGGGACACCATCAAGCACAGGGATTTCCTGACGGAAATTTGTAAAGAGTTCAAAGCCAAGGGAATACGTACTTCCATCTTCATCGACGCAAAACCGGAAATGGCAGAAGGAGCAGCCCTTACCGGCTGCGACAGGGTGGAGCTTTATACCGCCGACTACGCAGAACTCTTTCCCAGGAACCCGGAAGCTGCAATCAAGGATTTCCTGGCCACGGCAAAACGCGTCAGGGAATGCGGCCTGGGCCTCAACGCCGGCCACGACCTCAACCTTCAGAACCTGGCTTATTTCATCAAAAACATACCGTGGACGGACGAGGTTTCCATCGGCCACGCCATTATCTGCGACGCCCTTTATATGGGTCTTGAAAAGACAATCCAGGCTTATCTGGAGGCCATCAGACAGGTGGAATCGGCATAAAAATCAAAAAAATTGATTCAGTTAAGGATAATTGGCTTATCTTTGCAGTCTATGCGCAAGCGTGCGCAGATGCGATGATTATTAAACAAAAGTTAAAAATATGAACAACAAACCAATGATTCTCAGCGTAATTGCTCTCGTAGCAGTTATCGTGCTCGGCATCCTCCAGTTCACCGGCGGTTGCAAAAACAGTGTAAACGCAGCCCCTGTAGCAGCAGATTCAATCAAAGCAGGCGCAGGTTCAGTAGTTTACTTCGACATTGAAAGAGTAGCAGCAGAGTATGACTATGCCAACGAGCTTGGCGATGCTACAGAGAAGAAGATCAAGGGTATCACAGACGAGGTTACACGTCGCGGAAACCAGCTTCAGAACCAGGTGAACGCATTCAATAACGATTACAACAAGGGCAACCTCACCTCTTTCCAGGCAGAGCGCAAGGCCAAGGAACTCCAGCAGAAGCAGCAGGAGTTTGACACCTACTATCAGCAGCAGCAGCAAATCGCTGCAGAGGAAAGGGCTGTAATGCTCAACAAGATCGGCAACGCTATCGTTGAATTCGTACAGAAGTACAATGAGCAGAAACAGTTCGGCCTTATCATCACCACCCAGGGAGCAAGCAACATCGCCGCTGGCAACCCCGGTCTTGATATCACCGACGCCGTTATCGCCGGCCTTAACGAGGAATACGTTCAGAAGAAGGCTAAGGGAGAAATCGAATAAGCCCGCCTGACGAATGAAACGTCTAAGGATAATATTACTCGCAGTCGCATGGCTCCTGGTGGCAGTTTTGCCGGCGGGAGCCCAGACGGAGTATTTTATCCACACCGTCCGCTGGTACGAGGGCATAAAAGATATTTCCAAGAAGTACGATGTGCCCGTAGAAGTTATCATGGAGGTGAACAACCTTGACAAGCCCAAGGTTAAAAGCAGAATGAAGCTAAAGATTCCTGTAGACCTTCAGGCGTACTACAGGATGCAGGCTTCTTCTGAAGGCTTGGTACAGGAAGCGGCGGATTCCACTGCCGCTGCAGCTAACGCCGTAACAGAGCCGGTTACCGCCGATAATCCTGAGGAGGAGGACGACAAAACCGAGTCTCCGTGGGACTGGAGCTATATCTTCGGGTTCAAGGACAAGGTGAACGCCACCCTTATCCTGCCCCTGGGGCAGGACGCTTCCAGCGACAATGCCTTTGATTTTTACGGCGGAGCGATGCTTGCCGCAAGGGATTTGGGAGAAAAGGGTATCAACGCCGATGTCGATGTAATAAACCTTACCGGCAACGAGATTTCAGAGGAAGCCGCAGAAAAGCTGGAGAAGTCCGATCTTATTATAGGTCCTGTTTCAGAGAAGGACCTTGTAAAAGTCCTTGCCGTTGCAGGAAAGACTCCGGTCATTTCTCCCCTGGATCCCAGGGCCTCCGGCCTTGCGGACTCGGTAGCCAACTTTATCCAGGCTCCTACGGCAGCCGTAAGTCAGTACTCAGACCTTGCCGCCTGGCTCTGCGAAGAGCGTTTCCCGGAGGACAACATCGTGCTTGTCTCTGAGTCCGGCACCGCCCTTTCCGCAGGAATGAAGGAACTGGAAAGGATTCTTGAGGAGAACGGCATCGCCGCTAACAAACTCAACTACAGCATACTGGAAGGCAGGAGCGTCAGCGCCAAAGTCACTTCCGCCATGGTTCCGGAAGTTACCAACAGGGTTGTCATCCTCTCAGAGAAAGAAGCCTTTGTCAACGATGTTGTAAGGAACCTTAACCTTGCCCTTTACAACAAGTATCAGGTGGTTCTTTACAGTGCTTCCAAAATCAGGTCCTTCGAGACCATAGACATAGAGAACCTGCACAGCCTGAACCTGCATGTATGCAGTTCTTATTATATTGATTACGACGACCCTCGGGTAAAGCGTTTCGTGCTGTCTTACAGGGCTTTGTTCAACACAGAGCCAAGCCAGTTCGCTTTTCAGGGTTACGATGTCATGGGTTATTTCATCAAGGCCTGCCACGACAGCGGCCGCTCATGGCAAAAAAAATTAGCCCGCATCGGCAAGGCTAAGATGTTGCAGGCGGACTTCAAATTCATCAGGCAGCCGGACGGCGGCTATCTGAACACCGGCATCCGCAGGATTATTTACGGCCAGGATTATTCTGTAAAAGAGATTCTGCATTAGCCATCGCCTCGGGGGTGATTCTTGACCCGCTGAGCATCCTGGCAATTTCCTGAACACGGTCTTCTGTTCCCAACTGTTTGATTTTTGAAACGGCACGGCCGTCCGTAATCTCTTTTGTAACAAGGAGATGGGAGTTTCCTTTCGCTGCCACCTGGGGCAGATGGGTGATTGCGAATATCTGCATGTCCTCCCCCATCCGGCAAATCATCGACCCCATGGCGTCGGCTACGCTGCCGGAGATTCCGGTGTCGATTTCATCGAAGATCATGGTTGGCATGGCGGTGTAACGGGCCATCAAATCCTTGACAGAGAGCATAATACGGGACATTTCTCCTCCGGAAGCTCCTTTGCTTACTTCTACGGGCCTGTCCCCTGTCGCAGAGAACATGAAGTTTACGCTGTCTGTTCCGCTGGCGCCGGGGGCCACGGTCTCCAGTTCCACGCCGAAGCTTGCGCCTTCAAGGGAAAGCGAATGGAGGGATTGGGTGATGGTTTCGGCAAACTTCCCGGCGGCATCGGACCTTTCTTTATGAAGCTTCACCGATGTCGCACGGTGTTTTTCTTCAAGGTCTTTGATAATCCTTTCTACCGTCGCCTTTGTCTGCTCAAGTTCTTCTGAGTTGTAAAGCGTTTCGGAAAGGGAGTCCCGTTTTTCTATGAGTTCCTTTTCTGTGTGTACGGAATGCTTGGACAGCAGGGAGTACAGCTGGGACATACGGCTTTCAACGGCCTCCAGGCGCTCCTGGGACACATCCGTGGACTCTTCAAGGGAAGAAATTTCTGAGAGGATATCGTCCAGTTCCGCCTTTGAGGATTCCACTCTTTCTGCCAGTTCCCCGGCAAGAGGAACGAAGGAGGATATTTTTGAGAGTGTCTTGGAGACTTCTTTAAGGGATGCGCCGATGGAGGGGACTTCCTGTCCGTCGCCTTCCATCAGGGATTCCGCCTTTACAAGGGAGAGTTTTATTTCTTCTGCGTTGGCCAGGAGTTTCTGCTCTGTTTCAAGTTCGGCGAGCTCCCCGTCCCGCAGACGGGCATCGTCCAACTGCTTGAACATGAGCTCGTTGAAGTCTTTTTCCATGGACAGGCGGCCGATTTTTTCATTGAGATCTGCCAGAGTCTTCCTTTCCTGTCCTAGTTTTTTCCAGATTCCGGCGCAGTCTTCCCTGAGTGCTGTTGTTCCGGCGAAGGCGTCCAGTACTGAGAGGCGGAATGCGGGGTCTGAGAGTTTTAGTGTCTGATGCTGTGAGTGTATGTCGATGATGCGGGAGGATATTGCGGCCAGGTCGTCCTTGCTCACGGGTTCATCGCAGATGAAGCAGCGTGAGCGGCCGCTGGTGGATACCACGCGGCGGATGGTGATGTCGCCTCCGTTCCAGGGGAGGTCAAGATCGGCGAATGTGGCTTCAAGGGCGGCGTCGGCCCGGCAGTCGAACTCTCCTTCCACTACGCATGTGTCGGAGGCGGGGCCTACGGAAGAGGCGTCGGCTTTTCCGCCTGTGAGCAGCGCCACGGCGCCCAGCAGAATGGATTTTCCCGCGCCGGTTTCTCCCGTAATAATGACCAGACCCGCAGGAAACTCTATTTCCAGCGAGTCTATCAATACAAAGTTCTTTACCCTTAAAGCTTTGAGCATCAGACAGTTGTTATTTTACTCTTCTGTCTCTTTCTGGGCCATGCGGTAATAGAGGTCTCCTTCCTCGAATTCTTCAATTGCAACGAGGCAGGGCTTGGGCTGACGCTCGTAGTACTTGGAGATTTCTATCTGTTCGCGGTTTTCGAATACTTCTTCCAAGGTGTCGCGCTCGTTTTTGAAGTCTTCGAGTTTCTTGTTGAGTTCTTTTTTCTCCTGGAGGGCGATCTGGTTGGCTCTCTTGTAAAGGATTACTACTGATTCATAGATGTTGCCAGTGGGTTCTGCGAGGACTTTGACGTCGCGGGTCACTGTGTTGTTCGGTACTTTTTTCTTATCCATAGTTCTAAATCTATTTTTCTTCTTCTGTTTCTTCTGTGTCGATTGTACTACGATCGACACTTATGGTTGCATCTACCTATTTATACAGAAGGTGCGGAGGGAAAGGTTTCAAAAGTTTTTAATTTTTGAGAAGGGCTTTGCGCTCTTTTTCAAAGTCGCGTTCCCTCATTTTGTCGGTGTCTGAGTCTCCGACGTCCTTGCCGATGGCTCTCTGGGCTCGCAGGTACATTGCGTTAAGTTCCTTGCAGTAAGGGGAATCGGGGAGTTCTCCGATAAAGTTCAGGTAGTCGTCCATGAAGTCCATGTACCTTTCTTTCTGCTTTTCCGGAACGCTGTTGTACGCGTATTTATAAGAGGACATTGCAATGTAATAGAGGATGTCTTCCCTGTAAATGTTCTCTGCGTCGGTCTTGATAATGTTCTTGAAGGCCACCCTGGAGGCTTTGTAGTCTTCCATCTTGTAATAAAGGCGGGCGTTTTCAAAGGCTTTCTTGTCAAGACGGTCGTTAAGGACCTTGGCCTTTACACGTACGTCTCCTGCCCATTCCGAGCTGGGATAGTCACGTACGAATTCCTCCATGGCGGACAGGGCCGTGTATGTGGGCACCTGGTCCAGTTCGTAACGGAGTGTGGAGCGGTACAGGCAGTCTACACGCATGTACCTTGCCTCTTCCGTGAAGACGCTGCGGGGGAAGTTGGAGACGAACTTGGAGAAGTTGGCCTCTGCGGTATAATAGTCCTTGGCTTTATAGTTGCTCAGGCCCCAGTAGAACTGTACGGAGTCGTCTCTTTCTGTTCCGCTGGTCATGACGGACAGGGACTCGAACAAATTGGCGGCCTTGCGGAATTTGCCTTTGTTAAAGTAATCGAAGGCGGCGGTATATTTGGCGTCTACATCATTGCTCATCAGCAGGTTGTCGTACTTTGAAGAGCATGCCTGGAATGCTGCCGATGCCACCAGAACAAACAAAAGTGTCTTTACGATTCGCATAGTTTATGTTTTAAAGCGTAGCCAGGTAGCGTTCTGCGTCCAGGGCTGCCTGGCAGCCTGATGCGGCGGCGGTAACCGCCTGGCGATAATTTCTGTCCCTGACGTCTCCTGCGGCGAAGATCCCGGGAACAGAGGTGCGGGAAGAGCCGGGTTCTGCGACAATGTAACCATCGGCATCGGTCTCCAGGTACTTTGCAAAGACTTCTGCATTGGGGTGATGGCCTATCGCAAGGAAGAAGCCGTCTACGTTTATATCAAAAACCTTACCATCTTTGCGCAGGAGACGGGCTCCGGTAACTCCGGCGCCGTCGCCAAGGACCTCCCGGGTATTGCAGTTCCAGAGGACTTCAATGTTTTCGCGGGCGAAGACTTTGTCCTGCATGGCCTTGGAGGCGCGGAATACGTCGCGGCGCACAATCATGTACACTTTGCGGCAAAGATTGGAGAGGTAAACTGCTTCTTCGCAGGCCGTATCTCCCCCTCCGACTACTGCAACGTCCTTTCCCCTGTAGAAGAAGCCGTCGCAGGTTGCACATGCCGACACTCCCATGCCTTTGTACTGCGATTCCGACGGAAGGCCAAGATATTTTGCCGATGCTCCTGTGGCGATGATGACGGTTTTTGCCTGTACGGTGCGGCCGGCATCGTCCTTAAGGACATGGACGGGACCTGAAAAGTCAACATCGGCAATAAGACCGTTACGGATTTCGGTACCGAAGCGGAGGGCCTGGTCGCGCATGTCGGCCATGAGCGTGGCGGCATCGGCACCTTTTGGGAAACCGGGGAAATTCTCAATGACCGTAGTGGTAAGCAGCTGGCCACCGACCTCCAGGCCCTCGTACAGCAAAGGCTGCAAACCGGCCCTGGATGCGTAAATGGCTGCTGTGTACCCGGCAGGGCCGGATCCTATAATGACGCAATTCCTGATATCTTCCATAATAATAACTATTGTAACCTGCAAATATACAAATCTGTTCGGATTTTAGAAAAAATATGTAACTTTGTCTCTGAAGATGTTAATACTATGCTTGCACCTCCCGCTCATATCCCTAATTTTGAAGAATTCAAATCCATGCTCCGCAAAAACGGGCTCAAGGCCACATCGCAAAGGCTTGCCGTTCACGGGGCGATGATGGAACTGGTCCATGCCAGCGCAGAGATGGTGGCAGACAGGATTGCCGCTACCACAAAAGTAAAGATTACCCAGTCGTCGGTGTATAATATCCTGGCGCAACTTGCCTTGCACGGCATTTACAAACATCGTCTCAGCGTTAACAACAAAATGTTCTTCGATGTGAGCAACTCCAAGCATCTGCACATGTACGACATGGTTAACCATACCTACAGGGACCTCCCTACCACAGAGCATTTCGAGTTGCTTCAGGAAAGCCTGGGGAAACGCCGTTTCAGGGGGTACAAGATAGAGGGCGTGGATGTGATGATACTGACCCGTCCAAATAAAAAACGCTAAGAGATGAAAAGGATTCTGACAGTTGTTCTTGCCGTTTTATGCCTTGCAGCGTGCAAGAAGGATGATACTCTGCTTAATATGCTGGATTCGATGGGAGATGTAAATTCCACAACTATCTACGCAGACAACGGGGTTACTTTCCGGGTCACAAAGGTCAGCTGCGACGGCGGCTTCGATGCCCAGGAGCGCATCGCCTTCTCCTGCAATGTGCTCAGGAAAGTTGCAGACCATGAGTACGAGATCGAGCTTCTTGGCTGGAACAGGGTGCTGCGCAAAGACTTTCTCCTTTCCGGAAACGCCGACCCTCTTGTAGTCGGGGACGATCCTGTTAAGATTTCAAGGGCCTGGTCTTCAGGCATTTACCTGAATATGGAAATTGAGACAACCCTTATCAAGGGCTCGGATACCAAGCATTACATCAACCTTGTTCTGGACGAGTCTTCGAGCACGGAAGACACTTTGCACTTTACGCTCAGGCATAACGGATACGGAGAGTCCGTGCGTCCGGACGGGGACCTTGGTTTTGACGATGTTGTCTTTGGCCGCTCTTACGTGTCCTTCCCTGTCCAGAACCTGATTCCGCGCGGCGGCGCCATGAACGTGACCGTGGATTGGGACTGGTATGTCACCCAGGACGGCGGGTACACCCTCCAGACCAAGACAAACACCCTCTCCGGCCACATCAACTCCATCTACTCCAACTAGTTATCTCTCACACAAAAAGGAATCACGAAAAAAGGTTTAGCGCTTGCTAAACCTTTTGAGGGTGAGTGATGGGGCTCGAACCCACGACACTCGGAACCACAATCCGATGCTCTACCAACTGAACTACACTCACCATATTCGGGAGTGCAAAGATAGAGATTTTTCATTTAACTGCAAATTTTTTCTTTATTTCCTGGGATTAAGGCATGTTAATGACTAATTATCGCCGATGTTCTTCGAACCAGTTTCGGATGTCCAAGTTGGGTATTCTGTTAAAGTGTTTACCGTTATCTGTAACAAGAAGACAATTATTGTCAATGGCAGAGCTGGCTATGAATAAATCCATATCATCCACCCGCCGGCCCACCGTTTCAAGCAGAGCGCGTAGTTTGCCATATGACTCATAAGATGTGGAAGCATTTATGATTGTGAAGTTATTCCGGACAAACTCGATTTGCTTGAACATATGAAGATTTCCTGTCTTGAACGCTCCTACATATAATTCACCGAGAGAAATGTCAGAAACAACGCATTTGCCAAAACCTTCATGGACCAATCTCTCCTGAATGCCGTTTTCTCCTTTGAACATGGCGATCAGTATATTGGTATCAAGCATAAACTTCCTTTCTACCATTCCACAAGCTCTTTATTGGTTCTTCCCTTTCTTAGTTCTGCAGCGTATTCGCGAGCATCTGATTCCTTACCGCCCCATAAGTCTTCAGGCCCCTTTAGACAAGCGAAAGGCCCAGTAAATGGTCCTGTGAAAGTATCTTCTTTATCTATCATTATTGTGTTGTTTTTTATGGATAGCCTTACGTTGTCCTTTTCCGACAGTGCCAGTCTTCTTAATAACGAAGCGGGGATAATAATCCCCCTGCTGTTTCCGATTCTTATAATGCTTGTGGTCATTTTTTAAGTTATTTTTTTTTGCAAATATACTTATTTAATTCGTTATAACAAATTTTTTCATATTAGTTATAACATAAGTGTTTTTTTTCGCAGGCCGGGAGCGGGGGACCTGCACTTTAAGCTGGGATTATTGGAAAAATAACGTATATTTGTATTTAGTTATAAAACGTTTAAAAAGGTTATATGGATACTGTACTTCTGTTTGCACAGTTGCTGGTTGTGCTCGCGATGATATTTATCGGAGCTCGCGTAGGAGGCATCGGCATGGGTATATATGGAATGGTTGGCGTAACCATCCTGGTCTTTGTCTTTGGCTGCGAACCTGGGCAAATACCTGTGGATGTGATGCTTATCATAGTGGCGGTCATTACGGCATCGTCCTGCCTGCAGGCGGCCGGGGGCCTGGATTACATGGTATCAGTGGCGGCCCGCTTCCTGCGAAAACACCCGGCCCAGATCACTTTCTACGGTCCTCTCACCACCTGGCTTCTCTGCATTCTTGCAGGCACGGCACATACCTGTTATGCGCTTTTGCCGATTATATCTGAGATAGCGACCAAGGCCAAGATACGCCCGGAGCGTCCGCTTTCAGTGGCAACCATCGCCGCATCACTCGGCATCACCGGCTCTCCCGTTTCCGCAGCTACCGTTGCAATCCTTTCCACAAGCCTTCTTGGCGCGCACGGAATAGGAATGAAGGAGATATTCATCGTAACTATCCCGGCATCCATTATTGCGATACTTGTTGCAGCTTTTGTCCAGAACTTCGTGGGTAAGCCGATGGAGGAAGATCCCGAGTATCAGCGCCGTGTAAGGGAAGGCCTGTTTAACCCGGAAGAACTTGAATCCGCAGGCGGGCAGAAAGAAGAAAAGGCCAATCCCCGCGCCAAATGGTCCGTCGCAGTATTCCTGACCGGCGTTCTTGCCGTTGCGCTTCTGGGCAGTTTTCCGTCCATCCGTCCTACGGCCGGTGGCCAGCCGCTGCCCATGAATCCAGTCATAGAGATGGTAATGATGGTTATTGCCGCGCTGATTCTCATCGTCAGCAAGGCCGATGTAAAAGTTGCCGTCAAAGGAAATATTTTCACCGCCGGAATGACGGCCATGATATCCATCTTCGGTATTGCATGGATGGGCAGCACATTCTTTGAGCATAACAGGGTGGCTATTACCGACGCCTTCTCCGGTATGTTTACGCAGTATCCGATTCTTTTTGCTGTTGCACTGTTCGTGTTCAGCGTAATGCTGTTCTCGCAGGCAGTTACCGTCAAGACGCTTTATCCCCTTGGCCTGAGCCTTGGAATACCTCCGCTGCTTCTTCTGGCGATGTTCCCTGCCGTGAACGGCTATTTCTTCCTCCCGAATTACCCTACAGAGGTGGCCGCCATCGGCTTTGACCGCACGGGGACCACCAAAATCGGCAAATATGTAATCAATCACTCTTTCCAGCTGGCCGGCTTCATCACAACCTTTGTCAGCATCGGCGTAGGGTGCCTGATAATCAGCTTTTTATAAACTTAATCACATATCACTATGAAACACATCAAATTATTGGCAGTAGCCGTCATGGCTCTCTGCATCGGCGTTTCACTTAACGCTAAACCCAAGATTCGCATCATCGCTACAGGCGGAACAATCGCCGGTGTAAGCACCACCAGCGCATCATCGGCATATACCGCCGGACAGGTTGGTATTCAGACACTTATCGACGCTGTGCCCCAGATTCTCCAGCTTGCCGACATCAGCGGCGAGCAGCTTGTAAACATCGGCTCACAGGACATGAACGACGAGGTTTGGCTCAAACTTGCCAAACGCATCAACGTCCTTCTGAACGAAGAAGGCTATGACGGTGTTGTAATCACTCACGGAACAGATACAATGGAAGAAACCGCATACTTCCTGAACCTTACCGTAAAGAGCGACAAACCCGTTGTTCTGGCCGGTTCAATGCGTCCTTCCAACGCCATCAGCGCCGACGGCCCTGCAAACCTTTACAACGCTGTTGCAGCAGCCGTTTCTCCCGCTTGCAAAGGCATGGGCGTACTTTGCTGCATGAACAATCAGCTGCTGGACGCAAAGACCGTCATCAAGACCCACACCATCGACTGTGACACCTTTGAGGGCGGCCCTTCCGGCATAATCGGCTATGTTTATAATGGTGAGGCACACATGCTTCAGACCCCCAACAACAGGCATACCGTCAACTCAGAGTTCGATGTTGCCAAGTTGGACAAGCTCCCGCGCGTAGGCATTGTTTACGGATATGCAAACTGCTCTCCTCTCCCGATGAAGGCTTTCGTGGATGCCAATTTCGACGGTATCGTACTGGCCGGCGTAGGTGACGGAAACTTCTACAAAGATGTATTCGATGTTGCTGTTGGTGCACAGAACAGCGGTATCCAGATTGTCCGTTCCAGCCGCTGCCCTACCGGCCCTACCTGCCTAAACAGTGAGGTCGATGACGCCAAATACCACTTTGTGGCTGCCCTCGACCTGAATCCCCAGAAGGCCCGCGTACTGCTCATGCTTGCCCTTACCAAAACGCATGACTGGCAGGAGATCCAGAAATACTTCATGGAATACTAATTGCCTGCCCGTATGAAGAAATTATTCTCTATCCTTGCCATTTCGGCGATGTCTGTGATGGCACTTGCACAGGGAGGCAATACCGGCACCGGAGGCTCCGACGGCAACTATGAGTCCCTGGCCGCACGCGTCCTGAACCTTGAGAAGAAGACGGAAGGCTTCAACCTGTTCCTTAACTATGCCGCCAGCTATCAGATGTCTGAGGCCGATGGTGACTGGACTTCCGCATTCCGCGCAAAACAGCTTCGCCTGGAGATAAAAGGCCAGTTCGGCGAGCACCTTTCATACCGCCTGCGCCACAGGCTCAACAGGAGTAACGTTGCGATGAGCGAAGAGAACTTTGCCAAGGCTACCGATATCATGATGCTGGGCTGGAAGTTCAATGACAAGTTCACCCTGATGGCAGGAAAGATGTGCCAGTTCTGGGGCGGCTTCGAGTTCGACGAGAACCCGATGTACATTTACCAGTACTCTGACATGCTGGATTGCTTGGACAACTTCCTGCCGGGCGTTGCCCTGTCCGTCACCCCGGTTCCCAACCAGGAGTTCGTTCTGAATGTTACCAATTCTTACAGCGGCAAATTTGCCAGCGAGTACGGAGAGGGGGCGGTGACTGCCGCCGGGAACCTCCTTCAGGCTTCCGATCATCCCCTGTCATATATCTTCAACTGGAACGGAAACTTTGCCGACGGTATGTTTGCAACCCGCTGGGCTGTAGGTACTTACACACAGGCAAAGAACTACAGGGCCAACATGGTTTACCTTGGCCAGTGCCTTACCCTTCCCAAGTTCCAATGGTACTTTGACTACATGGGCTCCTTCGAGGGTCTTGACCGCCTGCGCATCGCCACCGGAGAGCTTGGCGGCGTCGGCTACCAGACTCATGTACGTTACAATTCCTTTGTGACCAAGATGCGGTTCGACCTTGGAGACGGCTTCCAGCTGATGCTCAAGGGCATGTATGAGACTACCGGCACAAAAGACCTTGGAAAGTTCCGCACGGCTCTTGGCTATGTCGGCTCCCTGGAGTATTATCCGCTCAAGGACCAGGATCTTCGCTTCTTCCTTGCATATGTAGGACGTAAATACAGCTACAAGGATGCAGTAAACATCCCCGGATACTCTACAAACCGCATAGAGCTGGGCTTCATGTTCCGCATTAAAGCCTACTAAAAGATAATCCGGAATGTACCGGAGTAACCCCTCTGCTCCCGGCCTGCAGCGGTTGGACAGTTTGGCACCGGCCGGCACCAGTATTGAGTATCAATGAGTTACGCAATTCAACTTGGTAAAATTTGCTAAGTTGAATTGCGTAATTGGCTGATAATCAGGGGTGGCATGCCGGAGAGCAGCTATGACTAGTATTCAAAAGATTTTTACGTAAAACGTTTCCTATTAGAAATTTATTTCATATTTTTGTAGAACTGCAAAAATAGCAGTGACATACTTAAGACGTACTTGACGTTAGAATCTTCTACATTCAAACTTCGCAACTTTGATCCTTTCGGGAGATTCATTCAGCAAGACGTCCGTTTGGCGTGTATTCCCCGCGCAACTCTGCGCGCCATATACGTTCGACGTGGACATCTGTGCTGCTTATCATGAAAGGGGCCATGCGAAGGGCCGAATGTATGATGG
>OMVB01000058.1 GCA_900314395.1 uncultured Prevotellaceae bacterium
TTGTTGCTCAGGAACTTATAAATAAAGTTAAATTATAGTGTTGCGGAATTAAGGTATCTTTAAAAACTGATTTTTAGATACTCAATTTTCTGTTTATATGATATTCAAAAGACTAATAGCAATAGTAGCGGCAGCGGCAGCTCTTTGGAGCTGCGGCGGCGCCGGCAACAGAGTGCAAACAATTGAGGGCGAAACCATTACAAGCCCCGACGGCCATCTTAAACTGGTCTTCGCCCTGGCACAGGACGGCACCCCCATGTACAGCCTTGACAAAGACTCACTCAAGGTCGTGCTCCCCTCAAAGCTAGGCTTCGCCCTCTTTGACAACGGCGGAGACCTCCAGACCGGCTTTACCGTAAAAGAAGTCACCCGCGACTCTTTTGACGAAGTCTGGGAACCCGTCTGGGGAGAAGAGGCTCAGATTCGCAATCATTACAACGAGCTTCTGGTTGCCCTTGGCCGGGAAGACGGAACAGCGATGAACCTCCGCTTCCGCCTTTATGACGATGGACTTGGTTTCCGCTATGAGTTCCCGGTAGAGAATAAACTTACGTATTTCTCTGTCAAAGAAGAACTTACGGAGTTTGCTATGACAGGGGACCATACCGCCTGGTGGATTCCCGGAGACTACGACACGCAGGAATACAATTACACGGAAAGCCGCCTTTCAGAGGTACGTGGCAAGTATGAAGGTATGCGAATCCATAACGCATCGGCCGAAGGCTTCTCGCCGACAGGCGTACAGACCGCCCTTCAGCTAAAGACCGATGACGGCCTGTATCTTAACATCCATGAAGCAGAGGTAGTGGATTATCCTACCACCAACCTTGAACTGGATGACAAGAATTTTGTTTTCCGCACCTGGCTCACTCCTGACGCAGAAGGAGTTAAGGGCCGCCTCCAGGCTCCCTGCAAGACTCCCTGGCGTACTGTTATGGTGGTGGAAAAAGCCGTTGACGTGCTTGCAAGCCGCCTTATCCTTAACCTTAACGAGCCATGCGCCATAGAAGACGTAAGCTGGATTCATCCGGTAAAATACATGGGTGTATGGTGGGAGATGATTACCGGAAAGAGCGCCTGGTCTTATACGGATGACTATCCTTCAGTCCAGCTTGGCGTAACGGATTACTCCAAGGCAAAGCCTCACGGACGCCACGGAGCGAACAATGAAAACGTCCGCAGGCACATCGACTTTGCTGCGGAAAATGGCTTTGACGCCATTCTGGTAGAGGGTTGGAACGAAGGTTGGGAAGACTGGTACGGCCATAAGAAAGACTTTGTCTTTGACTTCCAGACCCCGTACCCGGACTTTGACATAGCCGCCCTTAACGAGTATGCCCATTCCAAGGGTATCCGCCTTGTTATGCATCATGAAACCTCCTCATCTACACTTAATTACGAGCGTTTCATAGAGCCGGCCTATGACCTTATGAACAAGTACGGCTACAACTCCGTGAAGAGCGGATACGTTGGCGACATCATCCCTTACGGAGAGCATCATTACAGCCAGCCGCTTATCAATCATTACCTGCTTTGCATCAAAAAAGCGGCGGAGCATCATATAATGGTCAACGCCCATGAGGCTGTGCGTCCTACTGGACTCTGCCGTACGTGGCCCAACCTCATCGGCAATGAAGCGGCGATGGGAACAGAGTACCGCGCCGGAATTCATGCGGGTCATGCAACAGTGCTGCCGTTTACCCGCCTTCAGGGTGGCCCCATGGACTATACTCCCGGTATTTTTGAGATGGATATGTCCAGGATTGTGCCCACTGAGCATGGAAAGATGCAGATGACAATTGCCAATCAGTTAGGTATTTACGTTACTTTCTACTCTCCGCTCCAGATGGCGGCAGACTTTCCGGAGCATTACCAGCGCTTCATGGATGCCTTCCAGTTCATTAAGGATGTTGCTGTGGATTGGGACAAGAGTGTTTATCTTGATGCAGAGCCAGGCGCATACATTGTTACCGCTCGCCATCCCAAGCTGGCCTCCCTTAACAAGGCCCAGGAGAGCGTCGCAACTCTTAAAGATGGTAAGAAAAATGCCGTCAGCGGTGCTGCAAAGTATGTTTATGCCCTTCCGGAGAATGCTACTACTGCCGATCTTGCCCGCGCCAAAGCGCGTGATGTATGGTATGTTGGCGGCGTGAACGATGAGAACGCACGCGAGGTCCTGGTTGCCTTTGACTTCCTGAAGCCCGGGGTTAACTATGAGGCCGATATTTACCTTGATGGCGACGATGCGGACTACGAGATCGCTCCCCAGTCCTACAAGATTGAAAAGCGTACTCTCACCTCTGCCGACAGCCTTACCGTCCGCATGGCCCGCGGCGGCGGCTTCGCCATCTCCCTCCGCGAACTCTTGTAAAACTTATAAAGCTTTATTTAGTAATACATTTTAATTGATTAATGCTATCAATATTATTAACAGGGCCAACATCTATAATGTGCGCAGACGCAGGATTTCTTTTATCATTAGCATTATATGAATATCTCGGGTTACACGCAAAATTCCGTGGGCATGCAATCAATTAACTTGTGCAGTAACTCTATTTTCGCTATCCTTGCTGTCTGAAAAAAAGAAAAACCTATCGGGTATAGAAAACATCACGTTTGCAATGAGAAACAGGCAGGAATGGTTCAATGAGAAGATGGCAGCCGTATCGCGGTGGACTTCGGGCTTTCCCAACCTCACATTGAAGTCCATAGCCGAGATTTCAACCGCATTAGGTGAGCCTCTGGTAAGGATTGCAGAATGAGTACTCCCCGACACTTGATATTCTCGCACAAAAACCGTATTTTTGCTCTTCGTTATCGCATTCATATGCCGACCTTCATCGCATATAGTATTATCGCTAAAACTCTTCCCGTATTGAGGGGGGGGGTATAACTGTCTTTTAATCAATAGCTTACACAACAATGGTCGCGACCTTCGAGAGAAGTGCCGCCGCTTTTCGTGTGCTCTTGCATCATCTCGAATATAATCATACAAAATCATAAGCTTATGGAAATCAAGAAAAACAAAGAACTTTATGAGGCTCCCTCGACAAGAGTTTTCGAGGTGAAGATTGAAGGCGTTATTTGCCAGAGCGGATTGAATGATCCGACAGACTATATCCCTGGTGATGATCCGTTCCAGTTTTAATTAGAGGAGGACAAGACAATGAAGAAAGTATTTGGAATCGCAGCCCTGCTGCTTGCATTTGTAGCCTGCAACAAAGTCGAAACGGAAATCACGCCGGTAGAACAGCCTTCCGACAGCAAAGGCATCACCATCACAGCCACACTGGCTCCCAAGACGGCCGATACCAAAGCCGTGGCCGACGGCGGTGACAAGATAACCGTAACTTGGGCCAAGAATGAGCATATCGCCATTCTTTACGATAAGGACGGCGCACAAGTGGCCGATGCCACCATCACCGCCGTGGACGGAACCACTGGCGCTGCCACTATTTCGTTCACCGTAGTGAGCGGCACGCCCGACAACACCGCCTGCACATTGGTCTATCCGTACTCCGCCGCCAAGGATGACAAGAGCGGCGTGAAGGATGCCGCCACGCTGCTCTCCGCCCAAGACGGCACGCTCAATGCCAACCTTGATGTGCGTGTAGGCGCTGGCACCATCCGGACCACGACGCCCGGCCTCGATGTCACCACGCAGCCCAAGGCGCAGTTTGCCATCTTCAAATTCACCGTCAAGAATGCCGACGCTTCGGCTACCATTGACGTGAAGTCCCTCACCATTACCATCGGTACGCAGAAATACGTCATCACGCCCGCCTCTGCCAAAAGCTCGCTCTATGTTGCCCTACCCGCCGTCAGCAGCCAGACGGTCAGTTTCTCTGCCACGGGCAGCGACAGCAAGACCTACATCTGCTCCAAGGACGGCGTTACCTTCGCTGCCGCCAAGTACTATCAGAGCACGCTGAAGATG
>OMVB01000049.1 GCA_900314395.1 uncultured Prevotellaceae bacterium
TGACCCTTGCAAATGATCTCAAAGTGTTCAATTTTCGATGGCAATCAGGTGTTCAGTTTTGGGTGGCAGTGCACAGCATATTATAGAATAAGCTTGCGTCATGGTACATTCTATCGCTTGATGCATCCTCCAAAGCCATTATCATATCTCCGTTATTACTTAAGATTGTAAGTCCTATGGCATGATAGTCGCTTAAATTCACGTATTGAATATCATCATATGGAATATAGCCTATATATGAACTGCCATTGTTAGGACTATACCAAACAGCTAACGATAAATCTATAGGTTTAGAAGAAGGAATATAATCCGTAATAATAACTTCGCACGTTGCGGTTTTATCGCCATCAACGGACTTGGCTGTGATTGATGCTGTTCCTAATGCAATGCCGGTTACTTCTCCCGAACTGTTAACTGTAGCAACAGAAGGGTCTGAACTCTGCCATATAACATTTTTATTTGAAGCATTGGTTGGCGTTATTGTAGTATATAAAGTCTCTTTTTTACCAGTAAATATTGTTAGTTCTGTTTTATTCAGAGAGATAGATTCAACGTGCTTAAACTGGACATTAACAGTGCATGAGGCAAGGATGTTATCATCGCTAGTGCTGACAGTAATTGTTGTAGAGCCTTCAGCAATACCAGTAACATTGCCATTTTGGTCGACGGTTGCTATGGAAGGTCTGGTTGAAACCCATTTTAGACCGCTTGCTGGTGCCGTAGATGGAGAAATTGTCGCTATCAGTGTTTCACTTTGACCTGCAATAAGATCCAATGTCTTTTTATTTAGTTTTACGGACTTAATAACATTAGGATCGACGGCGTTATTATAAAGCTTCGAGAGAAAAGACTTTACGCTAGTTTGTAAATTGGACAATTGACCAGCTAATGATATGGACAAGTCGATATTCAGCATAACAAGGGCTGATTTAACTTCGGTAAAAGTCTTACAATCATCTGTGTTATGGAATTCTGAGTTAATCTGCCAAGATGTTTCTGTCGGCCTCATTGAATAATGGTGAATATTACTAGCTACGATTTCACCACCATCCGAAACGGGTATCCCTTCAAAAGTGTAGGTTAATTCAAACTCATCATCTGATAGAACAGAGGGAACAATCTCGCCAGAAGTTGAAGTGATTCCCTTGTATGTTACATTTTTAAGAGAGAGTGTAGACATATCAAAGACTCCCTCAATATATTTTGTGGAATTCGATGCTGTTTTATTATCTAAGACAAAACGCTCCTTAGTGCCGTTTCCTGAAGGGAATGGGATAGTAATCTCTAGTTTTTGAACTTTAAAATTCTGACTTAGTTGACTCGCGATTTCCCCAAAAGCGGTATTAACTTCAGTCATATTTGAAGCCTTATAAACGTACTTTTCTGAAGACGTGGTAGGCGTGGATGCTATTTTTTCAAGATTAGTTTGAAACAATGTTGGGTTTGACTGAGCATCTGCGCCCATAAGGCCGATGGCGAATGATTTAATAGGAAGTCCCGATACAAATTCATTATCCATTCTAGAACGAATCGCATCTAAATACTCCATATCATCTTCGTATATACCTCTTCTTTTTGAAAGGGAACCTTGATCCAAGCCGTCGGTAAATGTAACTAGGGATACGTTAAACAAATCTTCTGGTATTGGAACTTTTTTTATGGATGTTATATCTTCATCAATTGAGTAGTATAATAAAGTTCCGTTTTTTGTGGCAAGGGCCATATTATCTACTATGGCCTTATAGTCCTCCAAAGATTCCTCTGAAATCAAATGGACCGGATTGTAACTTAAAGCCCTATCAAAAGTGGAAATCCCCAAGTATAAGCCACTTTCTTTCCCGCCTTCGTTCGAAAATTCGCCAGCATTCGGATCCTCCGTATACTGTATATCGCGGTCGAGATTCTCGCTAGAATTGTACTTTGATCGTAGGAAGATAGCTTTCCCTTCCTTATTTTTGATAATCCTAGTTCCTATTTCAGAGTCCGTTTTTATTGTAACAGTACATCCATTTTCAAAAACCTGTGGAAGCAAAGTGAAATAATACCATTCTCCAACCAAGAAGGTATCATAGTTCTGCAAGTGGAGTACAATTTCTTTTTTACCGTCAATAACTTCTTTCACTGTTGGCTTTCCATCCTGTCCTATTGAGATTCGGAATGAACCTGCAATATCTTCATTACCATTTCCTTTAAGGATAACACGTTTGACCCCCTCTTTTTTTAATTTAAAGCGGAACCAAGAACATGCATTGTAGAAAGAAAGATTAAGCCCTGAGGATCTAGCAATAGCTACATTGGTATTAGGGGCAAATGATCCTGCTTTTGCGATTTGATCTTCATTTAATGTGGCAACAACCGATGTTCCATCACAACTAATTGCGGATGAATACGGATATACAGCCCAAAAGAAATGGGAAACACCCGTTTCAGATTCACCAGTGAAAGCATTTAATGTACCTCTAAATTCAGCTTTGGCAACTTCTTCAGCATTTGTTGAAATAAACTTATTTCCATCAGATGCCCCGTAAAAAACTGATATGGCATCTTGAGGACTCCACCAAATAGAAACCTCATCGGACTGGAATGCGGTTTTCGTTTGATCCTCACCAAATTCTGCAGAAAAGACTATTTCTCTTGATAGGTCCTTTTGGATTAAGCCGTCATCTTCTTTTTTAGAGCAAGCACTCGGTACGATTAATAGTATCGTGCCGAGAATAAGCGACCACTTTGATTTCATTATTTAT
>OMVB01000074.1 GCA_900314395.1 uncultured Prevotellaceae bacterium
TGCATAAATAAAGAAATCCTACTTAGATATATCATAATGGCACGTAAAAAGGCTACTATCATTACGAATTCTCGTCGCACGTATGTAAGCTTATTCAGCAGCGCAGGAGTTGGATGCTACGGATTCAAGCTGAATGGATTTGAGTGCATTGCGACCAATGAACTACTCTCTGAGCGTTTGGATATACAGCGTTTTAACCATAAATGCCGGAGAGAGAGTGGCTATATTTGTGGCGATATTACAACGGAGCCAGTTCAAAGATTGCTGTATAATGAAATCTCATGGTGGAAACAACACGAAGGAGTGGAGCAGGTGGATGTCGTTTTTGCGACTCCTCCTTGCCAGGGTATGAGTACAGCGAATTATAAGAAAAAGGATGAGAAACCTCGCAATTCACTAGTCGTTGAGGCTATTAAACTCATAATGGAGATTCATCCAAAGGTATTTGTTTTTGAGAATGTTCGTGCTTTCATAAAAACTACTTGCAAGGATATCTCAGGTGAGGACATGGCCATTGGTGAAAGCATTCGGAAGAATCTCTCTGGCGAGTACAATATTGAGTATAAAATTATCAATTTCAAGGATTACGGAATACCTTCAAGCCGGCCTCGTACAATCGTCATTGGAACATGTAAAGAGTTGCATAATATCTCACCTCTGAATCTTTTCCCTATTCGTCAAAGAGAGAAGACTCTGCGTCAGGTTATTGGGGATTTGCCTGCATTAGCTTATGGTGAGCATGACCCGAATGATTTATACCATTTCTTCCGGGAGTATCCTCGTCATATGGAGGCTTGGATATCTGAACTGGTAGAAGGGCAGAGTGCGTTTGACAATGAAGATCCTGAGCGCCGTCCTTATCAGCTAGATAAAGATGGAAATAAGGTTATTAATAAAGGCTCTTACATGGGCAACAAATACCGTCGCCTTTATTGGGATAAACCCTGTTCTTGTATTACTACTCGTAATGACCAGCTCGCGAGCCAAGATACTATACATCCCAGAGATAACCGTGTGTTGAGTATCCGCGAACTAATGAGATTGATGACCATCCCAGACGGTTTTCAATGGGCTCCCGTCAAGGTAGAGGATGTCACTGATTATTCCGCCTTCCTAAAGGAATATGAGCTTAACATCCGGAGGTGTATTGGTGAGGCTGTCCCCACTGGCATTGTCGAACAGATAGCCAAGAACATCAAGACTCTTCTTGACTATGAGGACTTTGTTCAAGCTTATGACGAGAAAGAGCTTTCAAGGCACTTGGGAAATTCTTCTTTGAGGAAAAATTTCTATATCGATACGTTTTTGAAAGAGCAGCAGATTGAAGATGCCAATAAAACTGGGTCATTCTATACAAGTCAGTTTGTTGTTTATGAGGCCCTAAAAACCGTCTCTATAGACAAATCTGTTATTCGTATATTAGAACCCGCAGTCGGGCTTGGAGCATTTATTCCTCAACTCTCCACTCTGTTCTCTAATGCGGAACAGGTTATTATAGATTGCGTGGAAATAGATGGAGCCACCATTGCTTCTTTACGGGAATCTCTTAAGAATATAAAGATTGGATGCAATGTCACTATTAACTTTTTTGAGAGTGATTTCCTTCTTTTCAATGTGCAGCATCACTATGACCTGGTAGCGACAAATCCTCCCTACGGAAAAACAACAACAAAATATCCGTCAATTACTGGAACAGAACATAAAACCAAGAATCTTTTCGCGCTGTTTTTACTCAAATTGTATGATGTGGCGGATGATCTTGTTTGCATCATACCTAAGAACTTTGCTATTGCAGATGAATTCTACTCTGTTCGTCGCATGTACCAGGATTTTCCGATAGTCCGGATTTGTGATTTCGGCGTTAAATTTTTCAAGAAGGTTTTCGTTGAAATCATTTCTATTCATTTCTCGAACAGGTATAATGCCAATACTGAGGTTGTCGATTATATCAATGATCGGGTCTATCATCATCCCCAAGGATACATGTTCCATCGGAAATTGTGGTTGCTTTATCGAGAAAAATGGTTCGATGACTACATAAGATCATTGACATTGGATGTATTCGATTTTTTTAGAGATCGTGCTATCACCAATGCAAAGGTCCATAATTCTGGAACTATCAGAGTTCTTCGGTCAAAGAATATCGAAGATAATGGTTCTGTCGTAAGTATTCCAGGATATGATAAGTTTATCGATGATGCTTCACTCTTTGCTGTAGGGCGGTATTTGAATAGTCGTGCGATAATAATGCCCAATTTTACCTATAACACTAGGGCAACCATCTTACCCGACAACTCTATTCCGAACGGGAGTATAGCTATTCTGTTACCTAAAAGACCTCTAGGAAATATTGATCTTAGTTTATATGCAACTCCGGATTTTCGCAAGTATTATGCAATTGTGAAAAGCTATTCAAAGTTTACACTGAATATTGATGATTGTTCAATTTATTACATAGGTATCAAAGATGGCACGGTTTAATCAAGAGCTTACGGACACCATTTTAGAAAAATGCAAAAATCTCTCTTTGAAAGAGCAGATTACCTTATATGATGGCCGCTTTCTTGCTGATAAGTCATATGGGTTTGATGTTATGTTTTTCGTTACTCGCTTCATCCAGCGTTATCGTTTTGGAAACAAGTATCGGCGCGATAGGATAGAGTTGGAAAACGAATATATTTGTGACCTTTTTTGCCTTCGTCCGGCGGCTCAGGTCGTCAATTACTTCACAGAAGCATTGGCTCTTCTTCGCTTTGTGAAGGCTGTTAAGAAAATCTCTAATGAGGAATACGAGATTATTGACGATGATATTCTTGAGATCTATAGTTCGAGTTTCGAGAATGCCTATATCTTTCAATACCTCCTGTGCTATAGTGTTTTCAAGAAACATGGTATCTGGGAGTATTATCAACGTTTTTGCTCTGCTGGCACCTTGGATGAAAAACAAACGGCCTACGATGCCTATGTTGAATATTATGATACTCAAGATGCCCGCATTAAGGATAAAACAAAGGCATGGGCTATATTCACCCCTAAATATCCAATGGTTGTGTTAAATTACGCCAACCGCCAGAATATGGTTGCTCGAACCGGCGTTGTAAACAAGGACCAGGTGGAGAGAACTGATATTGCACTTAATGTCCCTGGGAATCGTGCAAATATGGATTTGCCCAAAAAGAATTCTTATCTCGATGATATGTCAGAATCATATATCATTGAGTCTGTAAGACCATTCTTAGAGGTTAAGCCTGCACACTACACCAAAATTGAT
>OMVB01000059.1 GCA_900314395.1 uncultured Prevotellaceae bacterium
TAAAAGTCGATACATTGCTGTCGAATAGGTTCTTCGCTTCGCTCAGAATGACAACGAGCATGCGAGAATATCTCCACCAGCGTCAGCAGGGCAGCCAGGCGCAGCTCGTGGTACTGGGAGCGGATGCACCTCTCCAACTCTTCAGAATCCGTCAAAGACCAGCATCGGCGCACAATCTCACGCGTCACAGGGACCTTGATTCCAAGGAACCTGTCGCCATCGCCGTACTGGCCCGGGCCGCATTTGAAAAAGCGCAGCAGGCCGGGGACCTCGGCCGGATTCGCGGCGGCCATCATTTCTTCATACAGGGACATCGGCATTAAATAATCTTTAAATCATGACCGCAGGCGGGGAGGAACTTCTCCAGAAGGTCGCGCGTGGCTATCCGGACAAAGCAGGTATCGGTGCCGTCGGTGCAGGCGAACCAATCGCCGGAGGCAACGGCGCTGTCTATTACCAGGTGTACACCGGCGGCCGATGGCAGCACGGCGCTTAAAATGGTTGTGGCCCCGGGAGCAACGCCCGTCAGCGACTGCAATTTGTCCGCAGAAGCGAACGACACACGCGAAATTCCCAGCGCAGAGCAGAACTCACGCGTTACGAAGGGTTTGTCCGCCGGCATAACGTAAATGTAAAACTCTGTCTGCTGACGGTTGCATACAAATACGCTTTTGACTATCCTGGAACCAATCCCTGCGTCGATATGGCGGCAATCCTCCATGGTGATGCCCGGGTCTGTATCCACACGGACAAAAGGAATCCCAAGGCGCGTAAATGCTTCATATATAGCTTTTTGCAGCGGCGTTCCAAAAACGGACGGCGCAGTGGAAAACTGTTCGCTCACATAAAACGGCCTCTGAAAAAGCATAGTCCGGAGCTCTGTCACGCTTCCGGCAAAACGCCATGCATCTGAAGCCTCCATCGGCCTGTAACCCCAGCCAACGGCAATAGCCGCAATCCCGCCATTTATGGCAGTCTGCATATCTGTCCCCGAGTCGCCAACCATAAGGGCTTCTTCACGGGCAATGCCGCTGGAGCGCAGCACCTCTTCTACAATCTCCGGATCCGGTTTAAGCGGACAGCCCTCGCGATTGCCAAGGATGGCCACAAAGGGAATCCCCGGAAAGAACTCATGCACAAGCTGCTCCGTTCCGGACTGGAACTTATTGGAAGCCACGGCCATACGGACCCCGGCGGCATCAAGGTCGCGAACCAGGTCCTGCATCCCGGGGTAGGGGCGCGTGTGCACGTCTATATTTGCGGTGTAATACGCCTTGAAGTCCGCCAGGGCTTCGTCAACCGCAGCGTCGGACTCCTGAATGGCCTCGGGCAGGGCCTGCTTCACAAGGTTCCGCACCCCGTGCCCAACCATGCGGCGGTACTCCTCCAGGCTGTGTAAAGGATAACCGCGAAGCTCCAGTGCGTGATTCACTGCAGCGGCAAGATCTTCCAGGGTATCAATCAACGTTCCGTCCAGGTCAAAAAGGACAAGTTTATATTTCAGTTTCATAGTCAATCTGTTATCTTTTCTCCAAAGGTACAACAATTATTACAAAACTTTGCTATATTTGTAGTTGGATAATTGTGCATGATTAATAACATGGATATAGTAAAAAAAGTCTCCAACTGGTATTTCAGCAAGAGAATGCTGCCTTACTGGGTTATTTTATTGGTAGACGCCGCAATAGTTTTTGGAGCAAGTGCCTTCACATATTGGGTTTCCCATGACGAGCGAGTCGTATATGAGAACCGTTTCCCGCTTCTTTACACCGCCCTGCTGTATGCCCTTATCAGCTGGATAGGCGCCCGCATTTTCAGGACATATTCCGGTGTATTGCGTTATTCCAGCTTCGTGGACCTTTTGAAGCTTACCTATGCCAACATGGTTTCGCTGGCGCTGGCACTTGCCTGCTGCCTCGTCCTCAGGTGGCAGGGAATTGAAACCTTTGCAATCCTTTCTCCCGTCAACACCATTATGGCCTTCCTTATCGCCACACTTCTTATGTGGGCGATGAGAATTTTGGTCAAGCTTCTGTTCGATGCTGCCAATACTGACTCCAAAGCCATCAGGGTGCTTATTTACGGTGCGCTCACCGGCGGCATCGGCATTGCAAAAAACATCCGCTCGCAGACCCCTGTCCAGTACGACCTTCAGGGATTCATCTCCCATGAGAAGCGTATCAAGAACATGAAGCTTTTGGGCAAAAAGGTTTACAACTTGGACGATGACCTTGCTTCCATCGTCAAGAAAGAGAGAATCCAGGGCATTCTGGTAAGCCCCTTCAGGGAGGATGAATTCAGGATGAACCAAAAGATTCAGGACGAGCTTATTGGCGCCGGCTGCAGGATATTCATGGTTCAGTCCACCAAGGAAGCTCACGTCAAGAACGGAGAAATTGAGCAGGATGAAATGCAGCTCAAGGAAGTGAGCGTAGAGGACCTTCTGCCCCGCCAGGAGATTCGTGTGGACATGAAATCCGTAGGTGAACTGCTCGCCGGAAGAAGAGTGCTCATCACCGGCTCTGCCGGCAGCATCGGCATGGAAATAGTCCGTCAGGTAGCATGCTTCAAGCCGGAAAAGATGATGCTTATAGACCAGGCGGAGACTCCCCAGCACGACGTGCGTCTTATGATGGCAAAGGATTTCCCGGATGTGAAGTGCGAGGTCATTGTAACCAGCATCAGCCGCCGCACGCGAATGGAATATATCTTCAGCTCATTCAGGCCGGAATTCGTTTTCCACGCCGCCGCTTACAAGCACGTGCCGATGATGGAAGACAACCCCAGCGAGGCCGTAATGAACAATATCTACGGTACAAAGGTCATTGCAGACCTCAGCGTGCAATACAAGGTTAAGAAGTTCGTGATGATTTCTACCGACAAAGCCGTTAATCCTACCAACGTAATGGGCTGCAGCAAACGTATTTGCGAGATTTATGTGCAGAGTCTTGACCGGTACCTGAAACTTGGCGCCATAGAAAGCTGGAAGAAGGATATGAAGAAGACGGATTACACGCAGTTTGTCACCACCAGGTTCGGTAATGTATTGGGCAGCAACGGTTCCGTGATTCCTCTGTTCAAGGAACAGATTAAGAACGGCGGCCCCGTGACCGTTACCGATGAACGTATCGTCCGCTTCTTCATGCTTATCCCGGAGGCCTGCAAGCTGGTGCTTGAGGCCGGAACAAAGGGTAACGGAGGAGAAATATTCGTCTTCGATATGGGCGCTCCCGTCAAGATTGCAGATCTTGCAAAGCGTATGATTGCCCTCTCAGGTGCCCACAACGTGGAAATAAAGTACACAGGCCTCCGTGAGGGAGAGAAGCTCTACGAAGAGGTTCTTAACGAGATGGAAGGCACCAAGCCTACTTTCCATGAGAAGATTCGTATCGCGCAGGTTCGCGAATACGACTTCAATGCAGTTTCAAAGGAGATCGACGACCTTGTAGACATCGCCAAGCGTTTTGACGATATGGCCACCGTTCGCAAGATGAAGGAGATTGTTCCGGAGTACAAGTCCAACAATTCCAAGTACGAGATTCTGGATGCGGAGATTGCAAAAAATGGGGGGGGGTAAAGTCTTGGCTGTCAAATAATTAGCCAGAAGATTACTTATCTAATGTAATATCCCAGGCCAGTGTCGTTCACAACGCCGTCTATGTATGATTTGAGGGGATTGCGCTCTGCGTAAAGCTCCTCATAATCATGATGATAGCTGGCGTCCGGCACTACATTTACATCAAACTTGAACTCTGCCATGCCGCCGGGGGAAATGTTGCCCCAAAGGCGCACCGTATGCTCAACCTTGCCAACGTTCTTGGTGCTGTCGTACGACAGGATCAGGGTATAAGGCTTTCCCGGCGGAACAAAAATCTCTCCGCTCTCCATCTGCCTGATGCAGCCGCAGGTTGGCTGCACATCCTTTATTGTAAGGGGGACATCGCCCTTGTTTTCTATCGGTACGATGATGGTCAGTTCCTGCCCCTGAAGGATAGGGTAGTAATGACGCACCGGATCCTTTATCTCAAGCTCCGTAAAGTCTACTTTACGGCTGCAGGAAAGTGCGGCAGCGGCGGCTAATACAAGGCAGCATCGGCCAAGAATATGAAATCTGGTACTCATTTACTTGCGAATGATAATCTCGTCAATGGCAATCGTAGCGGTAGCGGAAGGCGTAATAACAAGCTCAAGGCTGTTCAGCGGGGAAATCACGGAACGGCCGTGGAAGGTCACTTTCTCGCCCTCGTCATAATAGTCAGAAGACACGGTGCTGGTCATCTTGCCGGCCGGCTTGCCATCCACAACAATCTGGATATCCAGCGGCGGCGACATCCTGTGTCTCTTGAAATTCAGGAAGTTAGCCGTGAAATCGCGCGCACAGCGCAGTGTCTCTACAGGAATCTCAATCACAAGATTCTTCTGCGGAACAACCTGCCAGCCCCAATGGTAATTCTTTGAAATACCGGTAACTCCGTCCGTCAGGCGGGTAGTTTCCTCCACAATGTCGCCACGGCGCAGCTTTACAGGCACGCCAAGCGCAAGGTCATCGTCCCAGGGGCGCTCCTCCAGCCACAGCATGCACTCATTCTCGTAATCGGCAATATAAACTCCGCCCTCGTTCACACGGTCCATGTGGTCCATAGCGGCATTCTCGTTGCCGGTAAGAATAACAAGGTCCTCCTCCGGGGTAATGTCATCCAGCTCGTTCAGGGCGTTCAGGACATCCGGCTTGGGCTCCCATTTCCCGTCCACCTGTGAAGCAAAGCCGCCCGGACCAAGCCCGTGGTAACGGCATATCTCCATGTAAGTGAAGGAGTTAATCTGCTTTGTCTTGTTGTAAATAACCTTCTCGCGGTAGGTCATTTCCTCTGTGTTGGCGTGCTGCATAACGTCGTAGTAACGGCGGAAGTCGTCCTCTGACAGATAGGTAGACAGAGCCTCTTCAATTCCGCCATAAAGCGGCAGCTCACGCTTAACCTCTGCGATGTGCCTTTCCATTCCCACGAAGATAGTCGCAAAGAAGTTGCCCTGATGCGGCATGGCGTCGCGGAAGTAAGACTGAACCAGCTTTGCCACATTCTGGTCCGGATTAAGCAGCAGCTCCGACAGCACAAAGGTATAAGCTTCCTGCAGGTTGGAGTAGAAGTAACCGGAACCGTTCAGGAAAATACCTTTCACGCCGTGCTCCCGGTACAGCTGCAGGCGCTCCTGCATAACCAGAAGGATAGGGTAGGGAGACAGGTAATCGTCAAAGTTACAGATATAGTCCCAGATATATACGGTCCTTGCCACCTTTTTCCACTGCTCCAGACGGTTGTAGAAGGCTTTTGCCTCCGGGGAATCGACATTGCCGATGATTCGGGGATAGTCTATCGCCGACAGGAAAACGCCCACGTTCAGGGGCAGGAAATGGTTCGGAAGCTCGTATGTGGTGGAATATCCAGGGATGAAAAAGTCGATCTTGGGGAACCTTGTCGCCAGCCTCTCAACGAAGGCAACAACCGCCGGGGTCGCATTCCCTGGCTTGTTGCCGGCCAGCTGGCACTGGTTGCACTGGCAGACGATGCCGTTGTCGTTGGGGCCGATCGTCAGACGCACCTTTCCCTCCGGTTCTTCCCCATACTGGTCGATGATGAAGCGTTCCGTGGCATCGTACAGTCGCTCTGAGCTGAAGCAGAACTGGTCCTTATAAACCATACCGCCCACGCGTGCGAAGAACTCCGGGTCCATGTTGTTGTAGTCCGTAAGCAGGTCCTCGCCCTCGCTGATGCCCAGCACCCTTGACATCTGGTGGCCCCACAGGCCCCAGTCAATCTCAAGGTTGTGCAGGCACAGCACCTCTGTCATATCCAGGCTCTGGTTGCTTGGCATATGGATGTCGCGGTACTCGAACGGGAAACTTACGTTTGCGTTTTTCTGCGGGAAAATGCAGGGCGGAAGGTCATCGGTGATAAGTTCCAGCGACGTAGTGTGCTCCAAATGCTTGATAAACTGGAAGGTAAGCCACGTCATCGTACGCTCCGACGCCGCTGCCAGCTTGAATCCGCTGTCTGTATAGCGTACCTGGTAATCCGCAGCGATGTCAGCTCCCACGTGAACCTCTACGCTGCGCACTCCCGGGCCAAACTTGTTGCTCAGGATATTGGTGACACTGCGCCTCTGGAGGTGGTCCTTCAGGAAGTTTGCCATCTTCACATCCTCCGGTGACGTTCCGTTCGCCGGGAAGATATAGTATTTGACCTCCGCTTCCTTTGCCTCTCCCGATGAGCAGCCCTGGAACCAGATGGTCATGAAAACCAATAGCAGAATTATCTTAAAAAGCGAAACTGAACGATACATTGCCGATAAACAGATTACGGTAGTTGACTTTTTCCGATGCCAGATTGTACAGGGTGCTCCAACTCAGTGATGTCGATACCTCCAGGTTGGCGGCCAGCATCCAGTGTCCTCCCAGCGACAGGAAGGTGTTAAGATGGTTGTACACAGCCGGATCGTAATAATAATTGAGGAAGGAAAGCTCCGGAGCGGTACCGCCGCCGGCCTGGAATTCCAGGAATGACTTGCCTCCGTAATAAGGGTAGAAGCGGAAGCGGGCAGAGCCGTTGATGAAAAGCTTCTCATGCATAAGGCCGCCCATTACCTTTCCGCCAAGGAAAACGTGCTCCCACATCTTGTTAACGCCTGCGGATACGCCCATGAAGCTGTTTTCCTCCTCGATAAGGCGGTAAACTGCTCCCAGTTCTGCGTCCAGTTCATTGGCGAAGTGACGCGTCAGGGTGGCATCGGCGGAAAGATTGGGGAAGTATTGGTTCGCAAAAGCGCCGTTGATTGCAAGGCTCCACTTGGCGTTGAAGTCGCGGGACCAGCCAAGTCCGGCGAGCAGGCCGCGCCCGCCAAGGAAGGCGTCGGGATTGGTGCCTTCTTCCGGGTCAAGGGTTACGTCTCGTCCGGTATAGCCAAAGCGTATCGACCACAGGTTCCTGCCCCATTTGCGGCTGTAGTAGATGTTTGCCATGCCCGTCAGCTGGTCTGTGTCTGCAAAGCGCATGATATCCAGGCTTGCCTCTACATGGTTCTTGTAGCTGCGGCTTAGCAGGGCGTTCATCTTGGCCTTGTATTCTTTCTGCTCCAGGAATGAGGGCTGGTAAGACGCCTGGTAAACGTAAGCGGAATCCCACTGGCGCTGCTTCTCAAAAAGGACTCCTCTCTCATAACGGAGTTCCTTGTTCTCCGGGTGCTGTACAAGGGCGCTGTCCAGTACCGGAGCAACTTCATTGAAGGATTTAGTCTTCAGGAGCTCGCGGGTGTAGCGCAAAACAATATCGGTATGGACACCCTCAATTACCTCGTCGCCGGGGAACTCGTCCACAAGCGGCTGAAGCATCTCCAGGGCCTCAAGGTGGCGGCCCTCGTACTGGGACAGGCGGGCGGCCTTCTTGGTGCGGAAGTATACGTCGTTGGGATAGATGTCAAATCCGCGCTCTATGTACATGGCGGGGTCTTTGGCCGCGCCGCTGGCATAGCGCAGGGCCCAGTAGTCCGTGGAATCCATCTCCAGCATAATGTCGCAGATGTCCACAACGCGCGGGGAAGCGCCTTCCTCGCGGCTCTGGCGCAGGTAGGGAAGTGCAACTTCTCCGTAAGCGCCGGCGATAACCTTTCTCTGCTGGATTGAATCCTTCGGGGTGGCCTTCCATGCGCTGAACAGGATGTCAAGAGCCTCTTCCTTGCGTCCTTTGTCTGCGTACAGCGACGCCCTTTCTATATTAATAAGGTAGGGCGGGTCGAAGTACATACGCTCGCGCAGCATAATCTCTGCGTTATCCATGTCGTTTATGGACTTGTAGCAGAGGAAGAGCCTTCTGGCAGCAGATGCCTTGTAGTCCGGTTCCACGCAGTATTTCTGGACGAATGACAGCGGTTCGATGGCGTCCCGGTAACGTTCTTCCTTCATCGCTTCCGATGCAATGGACATTTTGACGCGGCAGGCAGCAAGGTTGATGTCGTAGGACTTGGGGAAGGCCTGGGCGGCCTCCTGGATAAGGCTGTAAGCCCTCTCCTTGCGCTCCATACGCAGCAGAACCTCGTATTCCTGCATAACCAGGGCGGGATTGTTGCCCACCTTCTTACGCATCTCGTCTATGTACATGAGAGCGTCCTCGTAGTAGCCGCGGCGCTGGGACTCCTTGAGCAGGTATTGCAGGGCTTCCATGTCCCTGCGCCTGTCATATACCTTCGTGAACATGATATATGCGTCAGAATCCCTTTCCATCTCTGCCGATTCCCTCATAAGGTTCTGGTACAGCTCCCTGAGCTCCGGCTTTTCCGGGTGCGCATTCATCTGGGCGCGGGCCAGGGCCAGGGCGCCCATGTTACGGCCGGTTTCCATGAGGATGCCGGCGGTTTTGCGGACAAGCTCTACGTTGCCCGGATTGGCCTCCAGTGCGCCTGAGAGGTTGTCCAGGGCGTCATTCATGCGGCCCTGCTTGATTTGCATGTTGGCGTACTGGATCTGGTAGTCCACGTCTGTGGGGTTGATACGGACGATTTCCTTGAGTGTTTCTTCCTGCTGCACCAGGTCTCCGTTCCTGCGGGCCTGCATGAGGATATTCTCCAGTACGGAATAGTATTCGCTGGAAACGTATGCGTCGTTGGCGTAGATAATGTTCAGCCTCTTGAGAAGGTTGTTAGCTTCTTCAAAGTTGCCCAGTTTCTTGTACAGGTCCACCTTCTTTATCCAGAGGTTCTTGGAGTAAGGATTCACCTCCAGAAGCTCGTTTACGTAGCAGATGGCGCTGGAATAATTACCGGTGGTTTCCTCCAGGGTTACAAGCAACTGCTTGGCTTCCACGTGGTTATAGCGCTCCTGGCAGGCTTTTACAAGGTGATACCTGGCTTTGTCGTAGTTCTTGGCATTGAGCCAGTATCGTCCTGCAAGGAAGTTAAGGTTAGGGTCGTTAGGCCATTTGCCAAGGCCCTCGTCCAGCAGCTCCTTGCCCTTTGTCCAGTGGTGCTGGGCAAAGAGGGACGTAACCTGGTCTGCGTACTGGCCGGGCAGTATGTATTTTGTTGGAGTAGCGGCAAATGAACCGCCTGCCAGCATTAAAACCAATGCCAGCGAGCAGAACCACCTGTATATTAAACCCTTTATAGTCATTATTCTTCAATCTCCTGGATTTCAGCTTCCTCCGCAGCAGGTACAGGCTGTGCAGCCTCTGCCTCCGTACCGGGCTGTTGCTGGAATCCCTTTCTGGTCATGTTTCCCCAAACCATCTTTGCACCGAAGATATGCTTCACGTAGCCTCGCAGGGAGTAGAAAACGTTCAGGGGGTGGTACAGGAACGGCTCCAATAGGGAAGCCAGCATGAACCACAGGTAACTTCTTCTTTTCCTGAACGAGTTTCCGGTGTAGATATCGTATGAAATGATGGTCAGCGTCAGAGCCTGTGCAAAGCAGTACAGGCCAAAGAACGTGAGCCAGACGGTCTTATAGTTAACTCCTCCGGTGATAATGAGATACAGCAGCATGATGTATCCTGTGAACTCAATCAGCGGGGCAAGCATTTCAAACAAAAGGATATAGGGCAGGGTAACGAAGCCGTACTGCCTGTAGGTCTTGTTGAAGACCATATCCCTGTGGACGATGAAGAACTGCAGCAGACCGCGTCCCCAGCGCGTTCTCTGGCGGGCGAGCACCTTGATGGTGCTGGGGCCTTCCGTCCAGCAGCAGGTCTCAGGAATCTGTACCACGCGGTAATCCTCTCCTGAATCGCACATGTAGCGGATCATACGGGCTACCATATCCATATCCTCTGCGAACGAGTCTCCGTCGTATCCGCCGGCCTTGATGACGATTTCCGTGTCAAAGAAACCGAAGCCTCCGGATACGTTCTGCATCGCGTTGATTGCGCTAAGCGCCTGTTTACCAACAAGATATGAACGTGTATACTCCAAATCCTGGAACAGCGGGATAAGGCTGTGCGGCGGGCGCGGCTCTACCATCTGACCCTTTCGCACATCGCAACCGTTGGACATTCGCATCGACGCACTCACGGCGATAACCTTTCGGGAACTTGTCATTGTGGGCCATACAACCCTGTACAGGGCGTATTTGTCGATAATACAGTCCACATCGGTACATACAAAATATTTGTTGGACACGATGTTGACGCCGGCATTGGAAGCATCGGCCTTGGTACCACCGTTCTCTTTGTCCACAACGGTCAGCCTTTTGAAAGCAGCATTGTCCGACGATGTCTTGTAAACGCCACGGACCGGCTTTGTCTTAATCTTTTCTACATAGGCGTAGGGGACTTTCACAAGCTGGAAGGTCTCCACCAGCAGTTTCAGGGTGTCGTCCTTGGAACCATCGTTCACGATAACCACCTCATAGTCAGGATAATCCAGGCTCAGCAGGGAGTTGACGTTGTTGATAATGGTCTTCTCCTCATTGTAAGCCGGCGCCACGATTGACACTCCGGGCGTATAAGGCGACGTACGGAGCTGGTCAATGGTGTTTTTCTCGTAGTGGTATGTCTTGTGACGCTTATGCTGCTGATACGCCAGTATAACCATCGCAATGTAACTGCTGACGAGCAATGCCGAGTATATGATTACGGCATAATTGAAGAAATTCTGAATACCATCAGGCATACTTACTGCTGTCTAAGAGGTTACATTCGATGTGTTCAAACAGGGGAGCGTTTGCCGGCGAGGCTTCAGCCTTAAGCTTGTTGAAGGCGTCGCGGCCCCTGCGTCCGTAGTTGTAAAGCACCCTGAGTGCTTTCATTTTTGACACGTGGTCCGTAGAGGACTCGTAGTCGTAAGTGAGGTAGTTCACAACCTCCGGGTTGCCCGAGTTGATAACTCCAAGGGCGTCGGCAAGGGCCTGCCTTTCTGCAAAGGAAGCCATTGCATAGCGGTGGCGGAACTCGCTTTCTGCCGGGATGTATTCAAGCTCTCCGAGCGCCTTGATAAGGGCGCAGGCGAATTGCTCGTCCCTGCAATCCTTGAGCATCGCAAGGAGCTCCGGGCAGTCGTCGTATCTCTTGAAAAGACGTATTTCGTTCACGGCGAAGATTCGCAGCTCCTCGTTGACAGGCTGTCTGTTGCACCAACGGATAAGGTTGGGCATGGACATGTTGTTGTCGTGGCGGTACTGGAGAATATTGTGGAAGTTGACCATCATCTCATTGGTAAAGAGCAGGTCGTTATCCTCTTCCAGGGCCTTGAAAGGGTAGGAGGTACCGAACCTGGCCACGTGGAAGCGGGCGTTCATCATCATCTTCTTGTCTTTGGAGAAGAGATATCGGGATGCTACGGCTTCCTTAAGGTCCGCGTCCATGTCGGAGATGTTCTTCAGGGCTTTGATACGCAGCTGGGTCTTACGGGAGCGCATCATCATTTCAAAGTACGCCGGCACCTTGAAGGCCTGCAGGATTCTCTGCCAGTTTGGGCGGTTGATCTCTGCCTTGTGGTTTCTCTGGACGTTGATAAGAATAGGAATCATGCTTCCTGTGGTCTTGGTCTTCATCCTGAAGTTTTTGGGGAGCCCCAATTCTTCCGAGATGGTATTCACGTCCATGAGTTCCTGGGTGGTTGCAAGCTCTATTATCTTTTCCTTGAACCTTCGGTCATAGGACTGGATACGCCTTACCCTGCGCTCCTCTTTCAAGCTCTTGTGAAGGTTGCCTATGACCAGAAGGACGATGGCGATGATACAGAGGGTTGTGAATATCGCTACAACGCGTACTACCGGCGGCATTTCTGCGAACCGGTAGTACAGAAGCATGATATAATACTTCCAATATTCTATCCCATCCAGGGTGTAGTACTCCATATTATCCTACCACCAGCAAGTGAGGTAATGGGCGTCAGGATACAGATACCAGTCTACATCCTCTTCTCCCTGGGTGTTGATGTAATTCTCGTACTTGGGATAAGCAAGGCTGAAGGAATACTTCTCCCATGCGTGCTTGGTAAGTACAGGAAGCTTGAAGGCCCAGATCTTGCCGTCGTTTCCGTAGTAGGAAATCTCTGAGTTAAGATAGTTGCTGTTGCTTGCCAGGATTGAATCATACTTGCTCTGGTCCCTGTCGGTAGGTTTGTAACCCTTGAGGCCGATAGGTCTCCAGTCGGTAAGGATGATATAGAAGTTCTGGTTGGTGGTCTTGGTAACAGCGTCAATCATGTTCTTGAGGCAGAGCTGGCTCTCCTCGCCGGTCATTTCTGCACGCGGCTTCATGTGGTAGATAACAGTGTAGGTGATAAGTCCGCCTGCAACGTTAACGTAACCGGGAGTGGTGTTGTAGTAGTACTTGCCGGCCTTCTTGGTGATGCCTTCCTCGTACTGCTCTTTATGAGGCTGGGGCCAGTAACCCTTAACGCCGGGGTTGAATACTGTGGTGTGTGAAACGCCGTTGTTGGTGTAAACATACTCACCTGCGGTCTCTCCTGCAACAGCCTCTTTCATGTTCCAGATACCTGCCATCTCTACGTAAGGACGTACAGTGTTGGACTCGTTGTGAACGCAGTTCTGGCCGATCTTGGTACCAACCCATGAAGGAAGGGTTCCGTGCTCGTTCTGGTAGCTGTCAAGTGTGACGTGGCTCTCAATGTAGTCTACATACTTCTGGTCGAAGCCCTCAAGTACAAGGCCTACGCGTGCGGGATTGTCACCGCCTACAGCACGAAGGTGAAGAACAACCTTAACCTGCTCTCTCCAGCCCTCGGACTCAAGGAGTGCGTCAGATACGGTCTTTGCCTCGATATCATAGTCTACAACTACGTCGTTGAAGTCGGAGTCGATGACGCCGCTGCCTGCTGCGGGAGCGCTGGGCCAGCTGTCGTCGAACATAACGACACCGCTTGAGTGGTAGAAGGTCTGATCCTGGTCTGTGGTGATGTAAGCGTCAGGCTCTGCAAGCTCGATAACCTTTACAGTCTCAGGAATCTGGGGCTCTGTGGTGTTGCCATTGCCTCCGGTGGTGTCACCGCTGCCGGTGAATGCGGAGTTGGTCTTGCCGCAACCGCAGCCGCAGCCCCAAGGCATGCATTTAGGGCAGTTTACACAACCGCCGCAGTAGTTGTATTTTTCTCCGGTAACAGCACGGTCTGTAATCTCGTATGCTTCTTCAAGATAGTAAGCGTGGTTTACAGGACCGGAATAGCAGAAAACATAACGGAGAGTATGATTGTGAAGGCTGTCGTAGAATACAACATCGCCAGGGTTGCTATGAGTATTCTGCCAGTTGGTTGTTTCGTCATTGTACCAGCCAAACTCCCAAGGCATCTGGACGTAACGTGTTACGCCGAACTCACCGCTGGTAATCTGTTCAATGGGGAAGTCTGTAAGACTGTACTCTGCTTCAGCTTTCTGGTTCTCTGAAGAATATACAGAAACCATTGAGGGTACGCTTGATTTGAAGAGGAGGTCTACTGTTCCGAAGGGCTCTACGTTTTTACCGTCCTTGGCTTCTGCTACTACGGGAGTAACTGCAACTTCTGTAACCTTGGTTGCGCCGGCGGACTTGTACTCTACGAATACAGATTTTGTTGCAGCAGGTACGGAAATCCTTGCAAATCCGTAGTAACCGGTAGCCTCGACCTCCGGGTTGCTGGTGTCCTCTTTAACTTTCAAAGAATCTTTGCTGCATGCAACCATTGCAGAGAGAGCGATGCATGCTACTGCGAAAAATTTTACTGTAAGTTTCATTGTGTTATTTGTTGTTTATTTTTTCCAAAATCCAAAAATCTTAGCAAAGATACACCATTAATATAAAATGCAAGGTTTTTCTTAAACCTTAATTCCGCAACACTATAATTTAACTTTATTTATAAGTTCCTGAG
>OMVB01000086.1 GCA_900314395.1 uncultured Prevotellaceae bacterium
TTTCGACCGAGCGACTCTTTGTCTTTTCGACCGAGCGAAGCGAGCGGAGAAATCTCCTTGCCCAGCACTGCTGTGCTGGCAAGATCCACGGCCCCCACAAGGGCAATTTCCTCGTCCGGCGTGGCGGCCACAACGCAAGTATCTACAAACCAGGCGTTTCCAAGAGCGCTCTTATTAACCAGGGCCGGCGCAGAGCCATCCACGATAATATACCTGCCGTTGAGCGCGGAGAGCAGCGGCATCACGGCTGCGGCATCCAGGGAATCCTGGGCCTCCTGCACCGTGGATGCACCGCCTACCGCGCGGACGGCGGAAGAAAGCTCCCCACGTAAGTAATTGTCAATCAGGTCCTGAAATCTCTGAAGCTTAACGGGCGAGTATCCGCCGATATTCTTGTGCCAGTAGCTTGGAGTAGCATCGTTGAATACATCCGTCGTAAGGTCCACAACGCGGTAAGACAAGTCGTCATCGGCAAGAATAAACTTATCTACAGGTCTTTCCGTAAAGTGTGAATCAAACTTGCTCTGGGTTACAAAGTGGCTGGAATTCAGGTAGCGCTTGCCAACAAGGAACAGGTTCAGGCACAGCAGCAGGCAGATTCCGGCGCCGGCCAGGATGCTGCGGTTGTCGCGGCGGGACTCTGACTTGGGCTTGTACATCCAGAAAATCAGGGCGGCGCTGGCAAGTATGAGCAGCAGCGAAACAAGGGCATCGGAACGCATCAGGGAAATCCTGTCCTCTGTGAATGCGGCCGCAAGACGCGGATCATAGCCGCTGTCCCCGGCAGAAGTGAAGCTTCCTGCAATACCCGGGAAGAGCCAGCAAAGCAGGCAGAAGCCGCCGGTCACAGCAAAAGCTATTGTAGTTGCGCGCAGTATCACTTTCTTGTCCTGATTGGCCTTTAGGGCGCGGTCAAGGGCCAGGAAAGCCAGAACCGGCATCGTGAACTGCAAAATGACAAGAGCCATCGAAACCGTCCTGAACTTGTTGTAGAACGGCATGTTGTCAAACCAGAAGCGGTTGAATCCACGGAAAATGGAGGACAGTAAATCCGTTCTGCCGTAAGCACCTCCGAAGGCCAGCAGGATTCCCAGGATAGACGGAATCAGCACCCACCAGCGGGCGTTTCCCTTGGGCAGGCAAAGCCCCAGGACAAAGAGGAAGATGGTTATAGCCCCTATGTACATCGGTCCGGCAGTAAAAGGCTGGGGGCCCCAATACATGGGCAGGGCCTTCGCAATTTCGCGGGTGTTGGTCTGGCCGAAGCTCTTCAGAAGCTTAATTGTTGCCGATTTCTCCGGTTTCACCGCCCCTGCCGACGAGCCTCCGTTGTAGTTGGGGATCATCAGGTTAGGCAGTTCCTCCAATCCATAGGACCATTGGGTTGCGTATTCAAAGTTGAGGCCCTTTGACTTGCCGCCGCCGTCCTGCGAAAGCTCCGACCCGCCGCGCATCGTCTCCTGGGTATATTCCCATGTGGGGAGCAGCCTGTTTGCATTTGTTGCGATGCCGATGCCGGCGAACACTATAAGCAATGCCGATGTCGTCAGGAATTTTTTGAGCCGGTCTTTCTGTTTGCGAAGCACCCAAACCAGCGTTACCAGCACGTAGGAGATGATGATAAGTGACAGATAATAAGATATTTGCACGTGGTTCGCCTTGATCTGGAAACCAAGGGCGAGTCCTGTCAGGACAGGACCGGCAAGCAGGTCCGCCCACTTGCTTAATTTGCCTGACGGCGCCTTTTCCCCGTAAGCGCCAAGGGCTTTCCGGTAGCTGTAAATAACCGCGGCAAGGACCCACGGGGCCCAGGCAAGGGCAAGCATCTTGGCGTTATGGCCGACCTGGATAATCTGCAGATTGTAAGAGCAGAAGGTAACGGCAACTGCTCCGGCTGCGCCAAGGAAGGGATGGACGCCCAGGGCCAGCATCAGCAGGAAGGCTCCCAGGAGCGATATGAAAAGATAGCTTGCCGGGCGCCTGCCAATAAGGAAAAAGTCAAAAATACTTTGCGTAGCGTCGCCGGAACTGTTTCCGGTAAGCATCGTCGTGGGCATTCCGCCGAACATGCTTCCCGTCCATGCGGTCCTGTCCCCCGGGTGTGCGGAGTTCCATTCGTTGGCCTCATGCGCCATCCCCACATAGCCGGTGATGTCGCTCTGGTTTACAATCTTGCCGCCCAGCACTTCCGGGACAAAGCCGTAGGAAATTACCAGGAAAGCCAGGACGATCCCTATGTATGCAAGTATTTTCTTCTTGACAGGTTTCATAGCTGTGTTATTTTATCCAGCAGGGCGGCCATAGCCTTGGTTGTCTCCCTTCTGGAATACTTTTCTATATTGCTGCTTTTATAAAACTGTTCTCCTTTTAAAAACGCCTCCCAGGCGCTGTCAATGAAGGTTTTCATGGCCGCTTTGTCCTCCCAGGCGGCAGTGGTTCCGGCCCCGGCGTCGGCTACGACGCGGGCCATGGCGCCGTCGGTCTGGCCAATGCCCAGGATAGGCCTTCTGGCACCAAGGTACTCGAATAGTTTACCCGGCAGGGTGGCCCTGTATTCAGGCTCCTTGCGCAGGGGAAGCATCAGGATAGCGGCCCCGGCCTGCTCGCGGACAACGGTTTCGTGGTCTATATATCCAAGGTTCACGAGGTTTTTCTCCAGGCCGGCCGCCTTCACGGAGTCAATAATCTGGCTGTCCGTCTTGCCTGCAAGCCTTATGCGAAGCATCTCGCGAAACCTCGCATCCTCGCGGCTTTTGTCGGCCAGGGCCTCCCACAGCCGCTCCGGGTTACCGTCGGCGGCAAACTGACCGGTGTGTACAATGTTGAAGCATCCGTCCTCTATCTCCTCTTTCTCGAAGGAGAAATCGTCCGGGTCAAAGCCGTTCGTAATGAGTTCTACGGGCGTTTTTGTCATCTGGCGGAATTCTTCCTGGACCAACGGGGAAACGGCAACCACCGCGGTGGCATCGTCCAGCACGGACTGCTCCAACCTCTGGTGTTTGCGCACCGTGCGGGCGGAAAGCTCCAGATGCTTGAAGTAGAAAATCTTTGTCCATGGGTCACGGAAGTCTGCCACCCAGGGCAGCCCTGTGGCCTTGGCCACACCTTGCGCAATAAGGTGCATGGAATGCGGCGGTCCGGTACTTACAATTGCGTCTACCGGATGCTCTTTAAGGTACTCTTTAAGGAATTTTACAGAGGGCTTTACCCAGCTTACGCGCGGGTCCGGCACAAAAAAGCGGCCGCGAAGCTTCATTACAAGGCGCTGTTTCCAGGATTTTTCCTGGGAATTGACCATGTTCACCTGCGCCTGGCTTGCAGACTTTCCGGTGAGCTTGCGGTAAATGCTGTAAATCTCTGTTATAGGGCGTTTTACGATTTCTGCCTCTGCCGGGATGTCTGCCTCCAGGGTGTGGTCTACAGACTGCATCTCCGGGTTCTCCGGGGTGTAAACTACCGGCTGCCAGCCCTGGGCGGGGAGGTATTTGCAGAACTTAACCCACCTTTGGACTCCGCTGCCCCCTGCCGGAGGCCAGTAGTACGATATTATCAGCACCCTTTTCATAGTCTTACAAAAGTAGCAATAAACCGCCGTTCTTGCAAAAAATATACTTATATTTGCGCTTGTTGCCACTGTGGCGACAAGACGGATTATGGCAAAAAAGGCAGCGGAAGATACCCCGCTAATCAAACAGTTTTTTGAGGTGAAAGCCCAGAACCCGGAGGCAATCCTGCTCTACCGGGTGGGTGATTTTTATGAGACTTATTCCGACGATGCCTTACTGGCAAGCAAGGTTTTAGGCCTGGTTCTCACCAAGAAAAGCAACGGGGACAAAGGCAACATCGCCATGGCCGGCTTCCCGCACCACGCGTTGGAAGTTTACCTTCCCAAGCTTGTGCGTGCCGGTTACAAAGCCGCCGTCTGCGACCAGTTGGAAGATCCAGCCCTCACCGGTCGCAAACTGGTGAAAAGAGGTGTTACAGAGATAGTTACGCCCGGAGTCGCCTTTGGGGACACAATGCTTGAGCAGAAGGAATACAACTTCCTGGCCGGCATCGTCTTCGGCAAAGACAGGGCCGGCGCCGCCTTCCTTGATGTATCCACCGGTACCTTCCAGCTTACGGAAGGGTCCGAAGAATTCATCGGCACGCTTATATCTTCCCTCCGTCCGAAGGAAATCATCACCTCCAGAAGCTGGGAAAAGAAGGTCAGGAGCAGTTTCCCGGACGCCGGATACATCACCACCCTGGACGAGTGGGCCTTTGTCCTGGACTCTTCGCGCGAGCGCCTGTGCCGCCAGTTGGGGGTAGACAACCTGAAGGGCTATGGTATTGATAATTACCCGCTTGGCATCTGCGCCGCCGGGGCCTTGATGGTCTATCTGGAGCAGACTCATCACAGCGGACTTGGCAATATTTGCTCGCTTTCGCGAATTGACGAGGGCCGCTTTGTCTGGATGGACAAATTCACCATGCGCAACCTGGAGATTTTCTCTTCCGACGGAGTCTCCCTGCTGGATGTCATGGACCATTGTTCCAGCCCGATGGGCTCCCGTCTGCTCCGTGGCTGGCTGGCCCTGCCCATTATGGATATTCCGGAGCTGAACCTCCGCTACAACGCCATTGATACTTTTGTCGGTGCCGATGATGTCCTGGCCGATGTCCGTAAGCGTATATCGGACCTGGGGGACCTTGAGCGCATCGTTTCCCGCGCGGCCGCCGGCAAGATAGCTCCGCGGGAGGTAATACAGCTTGGCCGCGGCCTTTCCGGAATAATCCCCATAAAAGAAATCTGTTCCGCATATCCTGCCCTGGCTACACTGGTGGAGCCGCTGAAGGACTGTACGCCTCTTATTGACGCCATCGGCAGGACGCTTCAGGAAGAGCCTGCGGCGCAAATCGGCAAAGGCGATGTCATTGCCGCCGGAGTTGATGAGGAACTGGACAACCTCCGCCATCTGTCCCGGGGCAGCAAGGAGTATCTTCTGGAGCTCCAGCAAAAGGAGAGTGAGCGCACTGGAATCGCCTCTCTCAGAATCAGTTTCAACAATGTGTTCGGCTATTACTTCGAGGTCCGTAACACTTACAAGGACAAGGTTCCGCCGGAGTGGATCCGCAAGCAGACGCTGGTGTCCGCAGAGCGTTATATTACCCCTGAACTCAAGCAATACGAGGAAACAATCCTTGGCGCAGAGGAGCGCATAAACGCCATTGAGGCAAGAGTTTACGGGGAACTTGTCTACAATATCCAGCAGTGGGTCCAGACTATTCAGTCAAATGCCAGGGTAATTGCCAAGGTGGATGTCCTGGCGGGATTCGCAGACCTTGCCGCAGAGAACCGTTACTGCCGTCCTGCCGTGGATGACGGGGATTCCCTGGACATCCGCCAGGGGCGCCATCCCGTCATCGAAACGCTTATGAAAAAAGGCGAGGAATACATCCCCAACGATGTTTTCCTGGACAGGACGTCGCAACAGATTATGATTCTTACCGGTCCTAACATGTCCGGTAAATCGGCGCTTCTGCGCCAGACGGCACTCATCGTGCTCATGGCACAGGTGGGCAGCTTCGTTCCGGCGGCATCGGCAAAAATAGGCATCTTCGACAAAATTTTCACCCGCGTAGGGGCATCGGACAATATCTCCCGCGGCGAATCCACTTTCATGGTGGAGATGCTGGAGACGTCTATGATTCTGCATAACCTCAGTCCAAGGTCGCTGGTTATACTGGATGAAATCGGGCGCGGAACCTCTACTTACGATGGAATGTCAATCGCGCGTGCGATAGTAGAATACATACATGAGTTCGGACACAGGGCAAAGACCTTGTTCGCCACTCATTACCACGAGCTTAACGACCTTGAGGAGCTGTACTCCCGCGTGCGGAACTTCCATGTGGCCGTCAAGGAGTCCGGCAAGCAGATTATTTTCCTCAGGAAACTTGAGCCCGGCGGTACGGCCCACAGCTTCGGCATCCATGTTGCAAGGATGGCCGGTATGCCGCGCGAGGTTCTTTCCATGGCGGAAAAGACGCTGTCTGCCCTGGAGGCCAAGGATGCCGCAGAGGTGTCTGCCCGCGGCATCGGAGAGGGCTCAGCAGTGCAGCTCTCCCTCTTCCAGCTGGACGACCCTGCGCTGGCATCGCTCCGCGACCAGCTCCGCAAGGCGGATCTGGACAACATGACTCCGCTCCAGGCTTTTGACCTGTTGCGGGATATGAAAAAGGAATTAGGACTTTAAGATATGGAAAAATCTATCATTGTTGCTGTTGCAAACAGTAATGCCATCGGGCGCAAAAACGAGCTCCTGTGGCATCTGGCAGAGGATCTCAAGTACTTCAAGAAGACTACCTCCGGCAGTCCCGTCATCATGGGATACATGACCTTCAAATCCATCGGCCGTCCCCTTCCCAAGCGTACCAATATTGTAATTTCCATCTTTCCCTGGCCCGATGCTCCTGAGGGAATAGTCATCGTAGATTCCCTTGAGGCCGCGTACAAGGCGGCAGAGGCCACCGGCGCAGAAAGGTGCTTCGTGATAGGCGGTGCCTACACATACGCAGAAGCCATGGCTTCCGCCGACACCTTATATATTACGCATGTCAACGCCGACGCCCCCGACGCCGACGCCTTCTTCCCGGAAATCTCCCCGGCCCTCTGGGAGCCCGTCTGGCAGTCGGAGCTCAACCACGACGAGGAGAACGACATCGACTTCCGCTTCGTAAAATACGCCCGCCGCTAAGCCGGCCGGGTGCCTGGAAATACATGCAAATAAGAGAGCCGGTGCAACAAGCACCGGCTCTCCAGTAATAATTGCATGACGCCCGATAAGGCGTTGACAATTGTGTCTTTTTTAGTCCTCGTCCTTCTCCTGTGCGGCGTACTCTGCAAGAAGCTTGGTCTGTACGTCTGCGGGAACAGGTTGGTACTCTGCGAACTTCATTGTGAAGGTGGCGGCACCGCCGGTGAGGGAGCTCAGGGTTGTGGAGTAGCGATAAAGCTCTGCGAGCGGAACGCGTGCGTGAAGCACGGTGAAGCCCTTCTCCATATCCTGGCTGATAATCATACCGCGACGGCCGTTGAGGTCGCTCATGCAAGGACCTACATAGTCGTTAGGAGTAAGGATGTCAACATCATAGATAGGCTCAAGAATCTTAGGTCCTGCGTTGCGGAATGCCTCTTTGAAGGCGTTACGGCCGGCGATGATGAAGGCGATTTCCTTAGAGTCTACCGGGTGCATCTTACCATCGTAAACATATACGCGGATGTCGCGTGCGTAAGAACCGGTAAGAGGGCCTTCCTCCATCTTTGACTTGATACCCTTGAGGATGGCGGGCATGAAGCCGAGGTCGATTGAACCGCCCACAACGCAGTTGTAGAACTCAAGTTTTCCACCCCACTCAAGCTCGGAGATATCCTGGCTCTTGAAGTTGAATACGGTGTCTTTGCCGTCAATCTTGAAGTTCTTGGGAGCCTCCTGACCCTCTACGTAAGGGCAAACGAGAAGGTGAACTTCTCCGAACTGACCAGCACCACCGGACTGTTTCTTGTGACGATACTGTGCGGTAGCAATCTTGGTAATGGTCTCACGGTAAGGAACCTTCGGGGCGTAGAGCTCTATCTGGAGCTTGAACTCATTGTTGACTCTCCACTTAACAAGGTTGATGTGCTGCTCGCCCATACCGCAAAGGATGGTCTGGCGCAGCTCCTTGGAGTATTCTACGGTGATGGTAGGATCCTGTGCGGCAATCTTGTTAAGAGCGTCGCCTACCTTAGCCTCATCGTTCTTGTCAAGAGCCTTGACAGCGCAACGGTACTTGGCATCAGGGAATACCATGTGGCAAATTGCCTCCTGGCCTGGAGCGGCAAGGGTAACGTTGGTCTTGCCGGCCTTGAGCTTCATGGTACAGCCGATGTCACCGGCGCTGATGGAAGCGACCTTCTCTTTCTTTGCGCCTGCTACAGCGTAGATGGCGGAAAGACGCTCACCGTTGCCGGTCTCAGGGTTGACAAGGTCTGCACCCTCTGTAAGGGTACCGCTCATTACCTTGAAATATGAAACCTCTCCAAGATGCTGCTCTACGGCGGTCTTGTAGATGAAAATGCTTACCGGGCCGTCTGCCTTGCATGCAAGTTCTCCGCCGTCAACGGTCTTCTGGCTGGTGCCTTCCGGTGAAGGAGCTACCTGGATAAGGATTTCCATGAGGCGTTTTACACCGATGTCGTTCTTTGCGGAAAGAACAAGCACGGGGATAACCTCTCCCTTCTTGAAGCCTGCGGCAAGACCCTGGCGGATCTCGTCTGCGGAAAGCTCCATGGTGTCGAAGAACTTCTCCATGAGGGCGTCGTCACCCTCTGCGGCCTTCTCCATGAGCTCCTGGTGAAGCTCCTCTGCCTCGTCTGCGTGATCTGCAGGGATTTCGAGCTCCTCGCGGGTGCCGTTTGCATCCTTGAACTTGTAATACTTCATTGAAAGGACATCAACAAAACCGTTGAAGTCTGCGCCTACGCCTACAGGAACCTGTACAAAAACAGCCTTCTTGCCGAAAGCCTCCTGGATGGAGGTGCGGCAGAGGTCCCAGTTGGCCTTCTCGTGGTCAAGCTGGTTTACAGCAATCATGAAAGGAACCTTGTACTGGTCTGCGTAACGGGCGAAAATCTCGCTGCCAACCTCTACTCCCTGCTGGCCGTTCAGAACCAGGACGCTGCTTTCGCATACCTTGAAGGCTGCAAGTGCGCCGCCGCTGAAGTCATCGGAACCGGGAGCGTCGATAAAGTTGATCTTGGTATTCAGGTACTCTGCATACAGAGGCGTGGAATACACAGACTTCTGGTTGGTCTGCTCGAATTCAGTGTTGTCCGAAACAGTGTTCTTGCCCTCTACGGTGCCCCTGCGGTCGATAACCTTGCCTTCAAAAAGCATAGCCTCTGAAAGGGTGGTCTTACCGGACTTTGAGCTTCCCAGCAAAACAACGTTGCGGATGTCTTTTGTGGAATAAGATTTCATTTTTTGTATTATTAAATTATTATTTGCGACTACAAAAGTGTTAGCCTGCAAATCTAATAATTTTATCGGGCATTACCAACATTAAGGCCGTATTTCTTTCCTATATAAGAAAGATATGCCTTTTTCATGAGCCCCATGAGCTCTTTTCCGCCGTGGCCGATGCTGTCTTGAAGAGAAGCGTCCAGTTCCTTCGGGTCTACCTCCAGGAGGAGGCATACAGTCTGATAGTCCAGCTGGGGACAAAGGTAAATGTGGTCTTCGTTTATCATCTGAAGGAAGACCTCCGTTTTTGATGCGAGCATATTGTTTCCCATTTTACGAGCGTTTGAAAATCCTGTGCTAAATTGGGTGTTTCAAATAAAGAATGCAATAGGAAGATGCCCGATATTGTCAGTTTATGCAAATAAATTGTTAAAATTTAACAAAAAATTTACGTTTCTTATGATTTTTGCATATTGACAATAAGCAATGTGTATAATTTGTAGTCAGTTTGTTTGGCGGCCAGCCGATAAATTTGCTAAATAAATTATCAAAACCGTGGCAAGCAAACTTGACCCCCAGATAAAAAACAATATAGCACGGCTCCGGGCCGGGCTAAAGATTTCGCAGATTGACATGGCCGGCCGTATAGGAATGGACAGGAACGCCTACAGGAACATCGAGGTTGGCAAGACGGCACTGGTCCATGAAAAACTGGACTCGATAGCCATTAACCTTGGTGTCTCCCCGGAAAGCCTCATCCTTGGTTATAACCCGCTGGATGTGGATTCGGACCCGCGCCTGGAGGACTTCAAGAAAGATTACACCCTGCGCAGCCGGGAGGAACACGAAACATCCGTCAGGGAAATCAACCGCCTTATCGCAGAAAATGCAGAGCTTAAGGACAAGGTTCACTTTCTGAAACAGGCCCTTGACGACAAAAACCAGATCATAAAGTTCCTCAAAAGTCAGAAAAAACAACCTTAATCTTTTTTATTCAGCAAAACTGTTGCTATCTTAGCATTCTGAACAAGATGGAATACCGCAGAATGCTTAAAAGGGAAATATCGCTCCTGCCTTCAATGACAGCCGACCTTATAGAGGCCGGGCTGGATGAAGCCGGGCGCGGCCCGCTGGCCGGGCCGGTCTTCGCAGCGGCCGTCATCCTGCCGCGGGACTTCCATCACCCCCTGCTGAACGACTCCAAGCAGATGACAGAGAAAGCCCGTGAGACGCTACGGCCAATAATCGAAAAAGAGGCCGTCAGCTGGGCTGTGGAGCCGGTCAGCGCAGAAGAGATAGACGAAATCAACATCCTTGCAGCGTCTATCACCGGAATGCAGAGGGCCGTCAGGCGCCTGTCCGTCAGGCCCCAGCTGCTGCTCGTTGACGGAAACAAGTTCAAGCCCTTCGACGGCTATGAATACAAGACGGTGGTGCACGGGGACGCAACCTATGCCAGCATCGCGGCGGCATCGGTATTGGCTAAAACATGGCGGGATGAGTACATGCGGCAGATAGCGAAAGACTATCCCCAGTACGGTTGGGACCGCAATATGGGGTACCCCACACATGAGCACATAGAAGCTATCCGGCAGTACGGGCTTACCCCGCATCATCGGCAAAGCTTTCATCCGAAAGAATTGGAACCGACGTTGTTTGATATATAAAATGAACCGATAATATTATGAAAAAGATTTTACTTTCAATCGCAGCCATGTTTGCAATCGGCAGCATGGCAATCGCAGACGAGGGAATGTGGATGCTTCCCCTCCTTCAGAAGATGAATATCAAGACGATGAAGGCGATGGGCTGCAAACTGTCCGCAGAAGACATCTACAGCGTCAACCATTCATCCCTTAAAGACGCCATCGTACAGTTCGGCGGCGGATGCACCGGAGAAGTTATCTCCAACGAGGGCCTTGTGGTGACCAACCACCACTGCGGCTACAGCAACATCCAGAAGCTGTCCACCCCGGAGCACAACTATCTTGAGAACGGTTACTGGGCAATGAACCGCACGGAAGAAATTCCGGCTCCCGGTCTTAGCGTAACCTTCCTGGAGAGCATGACGGAGGTTACAGCCATCCTCCAGAAGGCTTATGATGCCGCTTTTGAGCTTACCAAGGACGAGGAAGCTGCCGGCAAGGCGCGCGAGGCCGCCGCACAGGAGCTTATAAAGAAAGCAGAAGAGGACAACCCTGCCTGCAAGGCGGAAATCGAGCAATTCTACAACCAGAATGTCCAGTACCTTATCGTCTACAAGACATACAGGGATGTCCGCTTTGTAGGTGCTCCTCCGGCATCTGTTGGAAAGTTCGGCGGAGAGACCGACAACTGGATGTGGCCCCGTCACACCGGAGACTTCTCTATGTTCCGCATCTATGCAGGCGCAGACAACCAGCCTGCAGACTACTCAGAGAGCAACGTTCCTTTCCGCCCCAAAAAGAGCCTCAAGATATCTCTTAAGGGTGTAAAGGAGGGCGACTTCTCCTTCATCATGGGTTATCCCGGAAGCACCCAGCGTTTCCAGACAGCCGCACAGCTTAAGTCTATGATAGACAACAGGATGGTATCTGTCGGCGCACGTACCGCACGCCAGGAAGTTATGTGGGAAGGCATGGAGTCAGATCCGGCAATCCGCTTGCAGTACGCAAACAAATATGCAAGTTCTGCCAACGGCTGGAAGAAGTGGCAGGGAGAGAAACTCGCTTTTGAGAAACTCGGCATCATCGGCCGTGAAGAGCAGAAGGAAAAGGACTTTATGGCATGGGTGAACGCAGACCCTGAGCGCCAGAAAAAATACGGCAGTGCCCTTGAGGAACTTGAGACCATTTACAAGATGTCTTCCAAGCCCTCCAACGAGAGCACGCTGCTTGTAGAGTGCCTCTACAATATTGGCGTAAACGATGTTTACGGCCGCTTCATGAGAGGCTTCAACATGGCTTCCCGCAGGAATCCGGAAGACACTCTTGGCAATATCAGGAAAGGCGTAGAGACGGCCAAGGCCGCTTTCAAGGACTTCAATCTTCCTCTTGAGAAGAAGATGGCCGTACGCATGCTTAACTACTACCGCGAGCACGCAGATACATCGGCCTACCCTAAGGCAATCGGCGATTTTGCTTCTTTGAACATCGACGAGTATGTAGACAATCTCTTTGGCAACAGCGTCTTTGCTAGCCCGGAGAATCTGGACAAATTTGCAGAAGCTCCTGACCTTGAGAAACTTACAACAGATCCTGCTGCTGTTCTTTATGCCGACTTCTTCAATATCTACATGAAGAAGGCGCAATACGCAAACCTTGACAGGGAAGCAAGAATGAAGGCGTCCAAGGCATTTACCGCAGGACTCCTTGAGTGGGAGGCCGGCAAGCCTTCTTATCCCGATGCAAACTTCACCATGCGTCTTACTTACGGCAAGGTTGGCGGCTATTCTCCCAAGAACGGCGTCTGGTACAACCATTTTACCACCCTTGACGGCGTAATGGAGAAGGAAGACCCCACCAACTATGAATTTATCGTCCCCGCACGCCTGAAGGAGCTTTGGAAGGCCAAGAACTACGGTATCTATGCCGATGCCACCGGCAACCTGCCTACCTGCTTCCTTACCAACAACGATATTACCGGCGGCAACTCCGGCAGCCCTGTATTGAACGCAAAGGGAGAACTGATCGGCCTTGCTTTTGACGGCAACTGGGAGTCGATGTCCAGCGACGTCATGTTTGAGCCTGACCTGCAGAGGTGCATCTGCGTAGACATCCGCTACGTCCTGTTCATGATGGACAAGTTCGGCGGCGCCTCCTGGCTCCTTAACGAAATGAATATCGTTCGCTAATGTCATTCTGAACGAAGTGAAGAATCTATGAACATAGAAGACATCCTGAAAACAGTCCTCCATCCCGGCAAGGGCGACAAAAATCTTGTCGAGCTGGGGATGGTGGGCTCCATACTTGAGGAATCCGGCAAGGTGGAAGTAACGCTGCTCTTTCCTAAGATGCGCGACCCTCTTGCCGAGTACCTTATTGGCAGTGCGCGTGCCGCCCTTTACCGTGCGCTCCCCGCAGGAACGGAGATTACTGTGAACTCCAAGGTCGAGACCGCCCCGAAGCCTAAGAAGCCCAATGTCAACGACTTAACCCTTGACGAGCTCAACAATGTCCGTCACATTATAGGCGTTGCGTCCGGCAAGGGCGGCGTGGGCAAATCCACCGTTGCGGTGAATCTTGCTGTTGCGCTTGCGCGTCTAGGGTACAAGGTGGGCCTTGCCGATGCCGATGTTTACGGGCCTTCCGTACCGATTATGACCGCGACCGAAGGCTCCGTCCCGGAGGCTGTAGAGGAAGACGGAAAAACCGTTATCCTGCCGATAGAAAAATACGGCGTAAAATGGATGTCCATCGGCTACTTTGCCCAGGCGGGGCAGGCCCTTATCTGGCGCGGCCCCATGGCCTGCAATGCGCTTAAACAGATGATTTTACAGGTTCGCTGGGGAGTGCTGGACTTCCTGCTGATTGACATGCCCCCCGGAACCGGCGACATCCACATAAGCCTTATAAACGACATCCCTGTTGAGGGCGCGGTTATTGTTACAACGCCCCAGGCTGTCGCCCTTGCCGATGTAGAGAAGGGAGTGGACATGTTCCGCAATGAAAAAGTGAACAAGAAACTCTTCGGCCTTGTAGAAAACATGGCCTGGTTTACGCCGGAAGAACTGCCTCAGAACAAGTACTATATCTTCGGCCGCGATGGCGGCGTCAAGATGGCCGCTCGATTCGATATCCCCCTGCTGGGGCAGATACCAATCGTGCAGAGCATCCGCGAATGCGGCGACGCCGGCGAGCCCGTAGCCCTGTCTTCCCGCCCCGACGCCCTCGCCTTCCTGGAACTGGCCAAAAACCTGGCCGCGCAGGCAGAGAGGGAATAAATGCTTATATTTGAAATCGGAAAAGAATAACCGGATATGAAAAAAATTGTGATATTGGCACTGGCCGTTCTGGCCGCCGTCCTTGTCCTGACCAAGAAGGACAATCATTTTATAACAGACAGTGACTTCCGTGCCAAGGTGCACGACACCTTCCAGGCCAGGATGGATGCCGACGGCGGCATCCTGTGGCAGTTTTTTGACAAAGAGGCCGGCCAGACGCCACAGGAGCAGGAAGCCCTTGAATTCCTGTATGCCTACATGCCGCTTGCCGATGTCACCGACTATCCGACATCGTACTATATCCGGAACATAAGGGCTGCGCAGAAGGCAAAGGAAGAGATGTCCTGGGGAAAGGATGTCCCGGAACTGGAATTCCGCCACTTTGTGCTTCCCGTTAGAATCAATAATGAGGACCTGGATACCGCCAGGGTTGTTTTCTACAAGGAGCTGAAGCCCCGCGTAGAGGGCCTTTCCATGAAAGATGCCATTATTGAAGTGAACCACTGGTGCCATGAAAAGGTGACATACCAGCCTTCCGACGCCAGGACTTTATCGCCCCTCAATACGGTCAAGAACGCACTTGGCAGGTGCGGGGAGGAATCCACCTTTACCGTGGCCGCTTTAAGGAGCGTCGGTATCCCCGCCCGTCAGGTTTATACTCCAAGGTGGGCCCACACCGACGACAATCATGCCTGGGTAGAGGCCTGGGCCGACGGCCAGTGGTACTTCCTGGGCGCCTGCGAGCCGGAACCCGTGCTCAATCTTGGCTGGTTTAACCTGCCGGCTTCCCGCGGAATGCTCATGCACACCAAGGCCTTCGGGCATTACGAGGGCCCGGAGGAAGTGGTGCTTGAAGGGCCCAACTTTACGGAAATCAACCTTATAGACAACTACGCGAAAACAGGCCGTGCAGACCTTCTGGTTATTGATGAGAACGGCGCTCCCGTTGAGGGCGCCTGCGTAGACTTCTGCATTTACAACTACGCCGAGTTTTATCCGGCAGTTAAGAAATATACCGATGCCGACGGCCGTACCTTCCTGACAGCCGGCCTTGGCGACATGCTTGCATGGGCCTCCAAGGACGGTGCCTGGGGCTATGCCAGGGTAAGGTTCGGATCGGAAGACCTGGTAAAAATCGTAATTCGCAAGGAAGCGCCTGCAGAGGGCGACCAGCTTGACATCGTGCCTCCTGCAGGGCATGACAACGTGCCGGAAGTCTCTCCTGAACTCCGGTCCCGGAACAACGCCCGCCTGGCGGCGGAGGACAGTCTCCGCCACGCCTACGAAGCCACTTTCGCACCCAAGGACGCCAACCGCTTCGTTGTCATGGCCCGCGGAAACCATGAGGTAATCTCCAAATTCCTGGAATTGCACCCCGGAGAGCGCGCAGAGGAACTCCTCAAGGGACTCAGCTGGAAGGACCTCCACGACGTAACCCCGGAAGTGCTTGAAGACCATTACAATGCCACGGAATCCGTACTTAAGCCCCGCGTGGCCAACGAATTCCTGACCCCTTACAAGGGCTGGTTCCTGAACACCCTTACCGCAGAACAGAAAACCCGGCTATCAAAGCCGGAAGCCCTGATAGCGTGGACCAAGGAAAACATTAAACTCCTTGACGACCCTACAGCATGGCGCATTCCTATCTCTCCTGCCGGCGTTTTCAAAGCCCGTCAGGCAGACGCATCGTCCCGCGCCGTGTTCTTCGTAAGCCTTGCCAGAACCCTGGGCATCGACGCCCGCATAGACAGGGTAACACATAAGGTTCAGTACCTTCAGGGAGACAAATGGATAGACGTAGACTTTAATGCTGCTGTTCAGGCGTCTGCCCCCCAGGGCCTCCTGCGCCTGGATTACAAGCCCACCAAGCTGGTGGAGAACCCTTCTTACTACGGCCATTTCACCATCAGCCGCATCGGCAGCGACGGCCGCACGCAGCTTCTGACCTTTGATGAGGGCCAGGTTGACATGGGCGGCGGCGCCTCCTGGAAAAACGCTTTTGCAAAGGGTGTGGCCCTGGACGAGGGCAACTACGTGCTGGTAAGCGGCAACCGCCTTTCAGACGGCTCTGTCCCTGTTGCAATGAAGTTTTTCACTATAAAGAAGGATACTCCTGCCGATGTTGAACTGATTATCCGTGAATCCGCCGACGGCGTTTCGGTAATCGGCGGCTTCGATGCGGAAGTAAAGGCCGGTTTTGACGGTACCGTGGCTTCCGTCCTGTCCAAGACAGGCCGCGGATTCTACGCACTTGGCCTTCTTGAAGTAGGCAAGGAACCCACCAACCATGCGCTGGCGGACATAGCCCGCGCCCGCGAGGCTTTCCGGAAATGGGGCCGTCCTACAGTTCTCGTTTGCACGGACAAAGCCCAGCTGGAGAGGCTTCATGCAGAGATTGCCGACGGCCGCTACGGTCAGCTTCCGGAGAACATAATCCTTGCGGTTGATGCCGACGGCGCCGTTGCCGCCGAGCTTCAGAAGGAGCTTAAGGCCAACATCGGCAACAAGCCGGTATTTATTGTGGCCGATACCTTCAATAAGGCATATTTCTTGTCGGAAGGTTATACCATAGGTCTGGGCGAGCAAATCCAGACGGTAATTAAGAAACTTGACTGATGAAAAGAGTTTTACTGATACTTGTATTAATGGTGTCCGGGTTGATGGCAGCATCGGCCCAGGAAAAGAAGCACCTTGAGTTTGAGGGCGTTGCAATAGACGGCACGGTGCAGACCGTTGTCAAAAAGCTGCAGAAGAAAGGCTTCAAAATTGAAAAAGGAGAGGCTATCCTCAAAGGCAAGGTGATGGGGAAAAAGGCAAAAGTGACGGTGGCTTCCACTCCGGACGGCAATACCGTTTATCTTGTGTTGGTAGACTTCGATGTCAAGAAAACATGGGAGAACGTACGCACCTGCTACGAGTCCATGAAGATGCAGCTTCGCGCCCGCTACGGGGACCCTATCCTTTATAAGGAAGAATTCGATTCCCCGCTGGCGGAGGCCGATCCTGTCAAGGCCCTTCACTATGGCAACTGCACATTTATCTGCCATTACCAGGCTCCCGGCGGAGAGATTGTCCTTACAATCACTAAAGAAGCCGGTGTACAGTGTTACTTTGTAGATACTTCAAATTCAGTTTCTTTGTATTAAACAAATGAGTGTCAATATGTTAGCTATATCATGGGCGGCGATGGGCGCCGGAATGAAGGTGATATGGGTGATTACCATTATTGCCACCCTTATATTCATTATCCAAAGCATTATGACCTTTGTGGGCGGCGGTTCCAGCGACCTTGATTCCGATATGGACATCAATTTTGACGGAACAGACGCCGACGTCCCCGATGCCATCTCCGGTGCCTCCGGAATGAACCTTTATACCTTCCGGAACCTGGTAAACTTTTGCCTTGGCTTCGGCTGGTCGTTCATAATCCTTCAGGGCAAAATCGGCTCCACGGCCGTTTTGATAATAGTTTCCGTCATCATCGGCGTGGCCCTTGTAGCGGCGGTGATGTATATGTTCAAATGGCTCTGGGGCATGCAGCAGAGCGGCAACATCAACCTGGAGAAATCGGCCCCCGGCTGCACGGGAACAGTGTACCTGTCTATTCCGGCGGCCCGCCGCGGAGAAGGCAAAGTGCAGATAACAATCAACAATTCCGTCCGCGAGTATGCCGCAGTGACAGACGGTGAGGCCATTCCTACCGGCGCTGCAATTACCGTGGTGGAGGTGATAGGACCGGCCCTGCTGCTGGTCAAATAAACATCGGCAAGAATAAACTAAAATCATAAAGATATGGGAGAAGCAATTGAAACCGTTCAGTCTAATCCGATTATTCTGATTCTCATTATTGTCGCAGTGCTCTTTGTGACTTTTGCGGCAATCCTCAAACGCTACAGAAGGTGTCCGTCGGACAAGATTCTGGTTATCTATGGTAAGACCGGTAAGAACCGCTCCGGTTCCATTTCTTCTGCAAAGTGTATCCACGGCGGTGCGGCCTTCATCTGGCCGGTGTTCCAGGATTATGCATTGCTGGACCTGAAGCCTATTTCCATCGAGTGCAACCTTACCAATGCGCTGTCCAAGCAGAATATCCGTGTGGACGTGCCTTGCCGCTTTACAGTGGGTATTTCTACTGAGCCGGAGGTTATGACCAATGCCGCGGAGAGGCTCCTTGGCCTGTCTTCCGACAGCATCCAGAATGTTGCAACCGATATACTCTTCGGCCAGCTTCGTCTGGTGATTGCAACCATGGATATTGAGGAAATCAATGCCGACAGGGACAAGTTCCTTGCAAGCGTTTCCGCCAATGTAGAGGCCGAGCTCCGCAAGATTGGTCTTAAGCTTATCAACGTAAACGTAACCGATATCCGTGATGAGTCCGGTTATATCGAGGCCCTTGGTAAAGAGGCTGCCGCAAAGGCAATCAACGATGCCAAGAAGAGTGTTGCAGAGCAGAACCGTTACGGAGAGATTGGTAAGGCCGAGGCCGACAGGGACAAGGATATCCGTATCGCAGAGACTTCCCGTGATACCCGTATCAACACTGCCGCCGCCAATGCCAAGGCTGTTGAGGGTGAGAATGCTTCAAAAATTGCGATTGCAAACTCAGACGCCCTGCGCCGTGAGAAGGAGGCCGAGGCTTCCCGTATTGCAGTTGCTGCAGAAAAGGTTCAGGCTGCCAAGGCCCTGGAGGAGGCTTACAAGAGTGAGCGCGACGCCGAGCTTGCGCGTGCAGAGCGCGAGAAGGCCACCCAGCAGGCCAATGTTGTTGTTCCTGCCCAGATAGAGAAGGAAAAAGCTATCATCGACGCAGAGGCAGAGGCAGAGAAGATCCGCCGCAAGGCAAAGGGAGAGGCCGATGCTATCTATGCAAAGATGGACGCCCAGGCCCGCGGTGCGCTGGAGATTCTCTCCAAGCAGGCCGAGGGCTTCGGCCAGATGGTTTCCGCTGCTGCAGGCGATCCCCAGAAGGCTGTCCTCATGCTTATTGCTGACAAGCTTCCTGAACTTGTCAAGACCCAGGTGGAGGCTGTCAAGGGTATCAACATCGACAAGGTTACTGTTTGGGATACCGGTAACGGCACTGACGGCAAGACTGCTACGTCCAATTTTATTTCCGGTATGATGAAGTCCGTACCTCCTCTTGACGAGCTCTTCAAGATGGCCGGCCTGGAACTTCCTTCGTTCCTTAAGGGTAAACCCGCCGAAGATCCCGCCCCGGAAAAAACCGACGAGCAGTAAAAATGTCATTCTGAGCGAAGCGAAGAATTTAAATAATTGATAGTCAATAAGTTGCGTACAACTTATTGACTATCAATTTGTTACACCGAGCGAGAGTTTTTGAGAGATTTTTCAAAGTGCAACTACTTAATAATCAAGTAGTTGCACTTTTGCGTGAGAGAGTTTTAAGAGGCCAAAAAAGTTGGTGGGGGAGAAATATCGCCGTACCTTTGCAAGTGAAGTAATAATTGTATGGCGTCTGAATTGCCAGGAAATTCAGGACCGGTGTATAGTCAAATTGGTTTGCGGGCTATACGCCGGTTTGTGTTTTTGTGTTCTTTTGAAAAGATTGGTCTAAAATCCGAGTTTTATACCAACGGAAAGATTGTATTTTATTTCACAATCACTTCGTCAATGAAGAACCAGCTGGGGTTACCTACGCCGTAGTGCCATGTGGGGCAGGTTTTTGTTCCGGTAACCTCCACTTTTATATAGCGGGCCTTTGCGGGTCCGCTTTCTGCTCTGCCTTCTACCGGGATGAATTCTACCTTACCGGTGCGTTTTTCCGGGAGGTCCTTGCCGTATTTGTCTGCCGGCAGCAGATGGTTGCAGGTATGCACCCAAAGGCTGTCCGACTTCATCATATAGTTCTGGGTCTGACGGTAACGGAACGTGGGCGTTTCCGCCACAAAAAACTCTCCTTCGCCCCAATAATCAACGCCATAATAGTCTTTCAGCAGGCCGACGACTCCGTAAACCAACCCTTTGTCTTTGCCGATGACAGTGGTTTTTCTCCCTTTCCGTACCAGCACATAGCCGTCTTCTGCAATTTCTTTCCCATCGGGGCCAATGCCACTGTTGCTCAGTTCGACCTCCCCGGTCTGTACCTCGGTGCTGCTGCTTATTGTCTTCAAAATATTGTTTGCCGTGGCAACATACTTGTCCGTTTTATTGTTTTGACGATTCTGGCCGATGGCTCCTGGCCCGGCAGCCATCACTGCCAATATAAGAATAACTGCGGTGCGTCTCATAACTGAAAGATTTTACGCAATATACGCAGAATTCCTGCAATTAACAAAGATAGGATGCCCCGGCTTTAAAAACTCCAGGTAAACCGCGCCGTAGGCATAACAGGAAGAATGCTCAGCTGCTTCCACTTGCCATCTTCGTAAAAATACTGGTAAGGATTGCGTCTGTTGAGGAGATTCACAATGGACAGGAACAATTCACAACCTTTTTTGTCTTTCATCCAAGAGAAAGAATAACCGGCATCAATCCTGAAGTACAACGGCAGGCGGAAATTATTTAGGTTGCTTAAATCATCGTGGCTTATTACGTTCTCGGAGTCGTCGTGTCCATAATAAATCATTGTAGTCCCCGGGACAATGGAGAGAAACCGGCCTTGTGTCATCGTCATTAGATGCCCGGATGTAATAATTGTCGCAATGCTTGCTTTTTGTATGAGCGTATAACCCGTTTTTGTTTTCTTCCTGCCCCCCTCGTAACTACCGTTAAAGTTAAACATATGAGGCCGCTCGAAACGGAAATGAAACTCTTTGTCCCAGTTTATGCCCGGGAATAATCTTTTTGCCCATAATTGTAAAAAATAAATTCTAATAGATAGACGGGCAAAAAGCAAAAAAGACTGCGTGGAAAATGAAAAAAAATCGCTATCTTGGCCTGCGAAAAAAGGTCTTGCCGGTTATGCACACGGCTCTGCAAATCGTTCTGATTGGGTAATCTGACACCCTCTTCGGCAATAGTATTAATGTATTCGGATACTATAGTGTCCGCAAAATCACTTGCTGTATGGTGTTAATTAAAACTGTTATAAAACAACTGCCTGATGGCCGTTTGGATAGAGTAATTCCCTTCCATGTTAGTTTCGAGGGGTTGGAAAAAGCAATTATTTGTCGCGATGATGAGGATTACGACAGGATGGTTAAATGTATATTTGTCTGTGCCAGGAGAAAGAATGTGCTTGTAATCACATACGTGGTTGTATCAAATCATGCACATTTAGCGATACTGGCTAGAAATATAAAAGAGGCTAATGAGTACGCAGAAGAGGTAAAACGTGTTTTTTCCATGCAAATAAAAAACAGAAATGGAGAAAGTAAAATTCTAAAAGGGACCGACGTAAATGTTCAGGTTTTGGATACATTATGGTATCTGAGAAATGCCTTGGCGTATATTATAAGGAATGCTTTCGATAACGGAGCGACAAATATCTATGAATATAAATGGTCTGGGTTCCGTGCGGCATTCTGTAAGAAGTTGTCCGGAAGAACCATCCCCGTTTCCTCTCTTACGAAAAGAGAGCGAGAGAATATCATGCATACGGGAGATACCCTGAAAGATGTTTCTTGGTTACTGAATGAATCCTATGAACTTGAGCCGGTAAGTGCCTGTGAAACTGCTTATTTAGAGCAGGCTTTTAACAATGATCAGTCTTTCTTCTTAAGATGTATAGGTACCGTAAATACATCGGAAATGACACAAAAGCTTGTGATTTCACCTCGCGTAAAAAAGACAGACGGAGATCTTCTGAAAGAGGCGGAAGAATTATCTTGTCGCTGGTTTTCATGTAATCTCAGTATGCTTACGTCGGAAAAGAAAGCGAGGCTATTGCCCTATATATACCGTTCTGCAAAAACTTCTATAGCCCAACTCAGCAGAATCTTTGGTTTGAATCATGAGACAGTCTCAAGGTTGTTGAATAAGAAGCAAGCGATGGCTCAGGATGGTGACTAACGGACGATTTTGGGGAAGGTGGAACTGATGGCGGAGGATCTTCCCCACAAGGCGACATTCTGTGCCTTCTTTTGGGGAAGGTCCCCATCGTTTCCTTCCACCTTCCCCAAAAAAGCACCCCGGGAAGTGGCCCTGGGGTGCTGTCAGGGGTGTTTGGCCGGTGGCCGGTGTGAAATAAGCCGGTTATTTCTTCTTGGTGAGTTTGCAGCCGATCTGCATGCTGCTGAAGTTGCCGGCCAGACTGCTGACTGCGCCGATGGTGCTGTCCGCCTTGCCAACGATGGTCATGGCCTTCTTGGCGAAGTCCAGGAATTTTTTACCCTCGAAGAGTACCTGGCAGCCGCTGGAAGTCTTTTTGAGTGCGCCGGTAAGAGACAGGTATTTCATGGCTTTGCCAAACTGAAGCTGAACCTTGTTGCCGTCGCTGAGGGTTTTCCATGTACCGGTGATAGGCACGTTCTTGATGGTGCAGGAGAAGGTAAGGTCCTCGTTGAAGGTGATGTCGAACTGGCCGGGCTTGATGCCGTATTTCTCCAGATAAGAACTAACCTTGCTCTCTACGGAACCGGAAGCGGCTGTTCCTGCAACGTTGGTAAGCACATTGTCTCCGCCAAGTGAAACTGCGGGACCCGTGTAGGCCCATGTTCCCGGGAGTGCTACAGCCTCAAGATTGCCGGTATAGGCATAGATTACATTGGAGATGGTCTCTCCAAGATTGGAGTTGCCGGTAAGGCTTCCAAGGCCGCCCAGAAGGCTTCCGAGGCCCTGGGCTGCAGCTGCACCTGCGAACATTGCGGTAGCAGACAAAACAACGATTAACTTTTTCACTTTTCTATAGAGTTTTATTCATCTTCATCTTCTTTCCAGCCCTGGCTGTGCACCGGCAGCTCTGCCCCTTCCGGCATTACCAAAACGGCTCCTACGTTGCTCTGAGCCAGATGGCCGATGATATCGAAGGTGGGCAGGTTGTGCCTGAAGTCCTCCATCTTCAGTATCGGGACGGTAAACAGCAGGCGGTAATCCTCTCCTCCGTTAAAGGCCGCGGACACGGGGTCTATGTCAAGTTTCTTGCCAAGCTCGAAGGTATTGCCCTCGAACGGAATCTTGTCTGCATAAACCTTTGCCCCCAGGCCGGTGTCGCGCACAAGCTGCTTCATGGCATCGGCCAGTCCCCGGTCTACCAGGTACGATGCCGACGGCACAATCTCCAACTCTTCCATCTGCGCCAGGACGGAAGGCTCAATCTCCGGCTTCAGGTATGAGCCAACAATCATTTTGTACCGCTCCAGCTCCGGCTGGGTACGGTCCTTTTCAAAGCCGGCGACATTCTCTTCCAGCAGGCTCATTCCAAGATAAGCAGCCCCCAGCGGCCCTGAGACGCAGATAAGATCCTTAGTCTGCGGCTTTGGCCGGCGGGCGGTCCACAGCTTGTCCGTATGTCCCGATGCCGCCATGGCAATAATAAGCCCGTTGCGAGAAGGCACAAGATCCAGCCCCAGGTGGGCGAAGCCGTGCTCCTTTGCGGCCGTCACCATACCCTCCCACAGCTCTTTTATCTGGGGAAAGTCCAGTTTTGCCGATACTCCTATGCTCACCTCCAGCACGTCCGGGTGTGCAAAAGCGGCGTACAGCTCTCCTGCGGCGATTGTAGCAGCCTTGTAGCCAAGATGCTTGAGCGGGAAGTAAATAAGGTTGAAATCCGTCCCTTCCAGCAGCATTTTGCCCCGGGTTACGCTTGTCGCATCTTTTTTCATTATTGCCGATGCAGCCTTGAACGGCTTGTAAGGAGTGCCCTCATACAGGGCGTTTATTGCTCCAACTCTTCCAATATCAGAGAAATTCATACGGTTCATGGTCTTAATAATACAAAAATAGAAAGAATTTTTTTAATTTTGCTTGATACTAATAATCAAGCTTCAAAAGATGAGACTTAAAATACTTTCCGCAGTGATGATGTTGCTGGCCTTCAGCGGCCTTTCCGCCAAGGAGCCGGTAAAGCCTACATCCATCACCACAATGACCTTCAACATACGTTACGGCACCGCAGATGACGGCACAAACTCCTGGTTCTACCGGGCCAGAGGCGTAATCGACATGATTAACGACCAGAAACCGGACATCATCGGTATGCAGGAAGTTCTCCATGAGCAGATGGCCCTCCTTAAGGATTACCTAAGCTACAAGTGTGTAGGCGTCGGCCGCGAAGACGGCAAAAAAGGCGGCGAGCACATGTGCATTTTCTACAATCCAAAGACCGTAAAAATCGTAAAATGGGGCACTTACTGGCTGTCGGAAACTCCGGACAAGCCCTCTCTTGGCTGGGATGGTGCCTGCAAGCGCACCGCCACCTGGGCCCTTGTCAAGCACAAGGACAGCGGCAGGCTTTTCTACTTTGTAAACACCCATCTTGACCACGTAGGCGTCCAGGCCCGCAAGAACGGATTGTCGCTGATTCTTGACAACATCGGCACGATGAACAAGGAAGGGTATCCCCTTATCCTGTCGGGAGACTTCAATGTTACTCCGGACGATGAAACCCTGGCCCCTCTTGCCGGCAAGCTCCGCAGCGCAAGGGACTGGGCCGTGAAGACGGACGAGGGCGCAACATACAACGCCTGGGGACACAAGGACAAAGAATCGGTAATAGACCATATCTTCGTAACCGGCTTCAGCAGCTGCCCTCTGTTCGAGGTCATCCGCAAGCCCTACGACGACCACAAGTTCATATCGGACCATCACCCTGTAAAAGCTACACTTATATTCTAAATAAAAATGAAACGTACGGTATTTATTCTGGCTGCGGCCATTATGTGTATCACGGCATGTTCCCAGAGGGACGGCCTTAAAATCAGCAAACCGGAGCACCGCGGAATGAACGGAGAGAGGCTTGCCCTTATTGACAGTGTCATCAACGACGCCATTGCCCAAAAACTTATGCCGGGAGCAGTGGTTTCCGTAGTCCGGGATGACCGCGTAGTATTCCTGGAGGCATACGGTAACAGCCAGGTAGTGCCGGATACCGTAAAAATGACCAAGGAAACGATGTTCGACATGGCTTCCGTAAGCAAGTGCGTGGGAACAACCCTCTCATTCATGCAGCTTATAGAAAAAGGCCTTGTAAGGCTGTCGGACCGCGTAGACCGCTATATTCCCGGGTTCAAAAACTGGACTGACCCGGAGACCGGGGAAGAGGATGAAATCACCATCCAGGACCTGCTGACCCATTCTTCAGGCCTTATCCCCTATATCGGAGAAAACGAATACAGGTCAAGGTTCCAGGTAAACCAGCCGGATTCCCTGATGTGGTACATTGCCACCCAGGTGGGCCGCCGCTTCAAGCCGGGAACACGCCAGCTGTACAGCTGCCTTAACTTCATCACCCTCCAGAACATCCTTCAGAAGGTGACCGGCGAGCGTCTTTGCGACTACGCCCAGAAGAATGTCTTTGACGTGCTGGGTCTCAAGCATACCACATACTTCCCGCTCTTCGGTGAGCCCCAGTCCAATCCCAACGCAGAGGAGCTGGCCAAGATGTGCGCCGCAACAGAGGTTCAGGCCGACGGCAAGCCGCTCGTAGCCCAGGTGCATGACCCCATCGCCCGCCTTGGAAACGCAGGAAACTCCGGTAACGCCGGTGTATTCTCCAACGCCATGGACCTTAGCGTAATCTGCGCAGCCCTTATGAACGGCGGCTCTTACCGCGGCCAGCGCGTCCTTGGAAGCGAGACCGTCCGCAAGATGTTCGAGATTCCTTTTGACAATGACCCCGCCGTAGCCCGCGCCCTTGGCTGGGACACCTACGAGATGTATCCCGGAACCAGCGGAGACATCCTTAACCGCAAATTCTGCGTTGGCCATACCGGCTATACCGGCACCTCCATTGTCATCGACATGAGCACTAAGACGGCAATCATCATCCTTACCAACAGGGTACATCCTACCGATGACGGCAATCTTGGCCGCGTACGTGCCACAATCGCCAACATCGTTGCTTCTTCAATAGAATAGGAACTATTTCCTGAGTACCTGGTAGCCGACCCCGATTTCATTCAGGTCGGCTATTAGGTCTGTTGTAACCGACACCCCGAACTTGTGGGAGTCGAACTCGATTTTGTACTTTGTTGCAGGGTCGATGAGGAACACCTTGAGCGGTGTTTTGCCCTTGTTTTTGCTGATTACCTTTACCAATGCCGATCTGAACTTGGGGTTCAGCATCGTGGACGACAGCGTAATGACGAAGGCCTTGAGCACGGAATCCGTCACGTTGCCAAGCAGGCTTATCTTGCTCACTTTCAGGCCGAAGGGCGCTCTCTTTCCGGCTTTGATTTCCTCAGGTTTCAGGCGGTACTTCGGGGCGATTTCCCCTTCTATGTATATGGCGCTGTGGGGCGTAAGGTAGCGCATGTAGCGCTCGTGGTCCTCGCCAAAAAGCGCCAGCTCATAAGAGCCGTTAAAGTCTTCAATCACGCTCCTGGACCAGTTCTTGCCTGTTTTTGTAACCATCGGCTTATATGAGGAAACCAAACCGGCGATGGCAATCTTCTTGGACTCGTTCCTGACCTCGCAGGTGGAAATCTCATCGGCAAGGCTGCCGACTTTGCAGGAGGTGAAGTTATCCAGTTCGAAGCGGTATTTGTCCAGGGGATGTGAACTCAGGTACATGCCCACGAGCTCTTTTTCCTCCTGGAGCTGAAGCATTATATCATCCTCTGTAGTCTCGCAGGAAGGAGCGTCCGGGCGGACAGGCTTAAGTTCCTCGCTTTCCCCGAACAGGGACATTCCGCTGTCCTCCTCGTTGGCCTTGAAGCGCTCCCCGTATTCAAGGATTTCGTCTATAAAGTCCCTGCCGCTCTTCCCGGGGCAGAAATAAGCCTTCCTGGGGATGCCGAAGGAATCCATCGCCCCGGAGTTGACAAGAGACTCAAAAGCCTTCCTGTTAACCACGCCGGACATCCTTTCAATGAAAGACCATACGTCCTGGAAGTTGCCGCGGGCCTCACGCTCCTCTATGATTGCGTCCACGATATTGGAGCCGAAACCCTTCATTCCGCCAAGGCCGAAGCGGATGTTGCCCTCTGCGTTGACGGTGAAATGGGAATCGGACTCGTTTATATCCGGGTTCAGGACTTTTATCTTGCTGCGGCGGCAGTCGTCCATTATCTCCTTGATCTCTTCCATGTTGGAGAGATTCTGGCTTAGGTTAGCCGCCTGGAATTCTGCCGGATAGTGCGCCTTGAGCCAGCCTGTCTGGTAGCTTACCCAGGCGTAGCAGGTGGCATGGGACTTGTTGAATGCGTAAGAAGCGAACTTGCGCCAGTCTGCCCAGATCTTGTCCAGGGTGTCCTTGGGGTGTCCGTTCTTTACGCCGCCTTCTACGAACTCTGTATAAAGGCTCTCCAGAACGTCCAGCTTCTTCTTGCCCATGGCCTTGCGCAGCTTGTCTGCCTTGCCTTTGGAGAAGCCTGCAACCTTCTGGGATATCCTCATCACCTGCTCCTGGTAAACGGTGACGCCGTAAGTTTCCTCAAGGAATTCCGCCATTACAGGGAGGTCATACTTTATCTCCTCGTCGCCACGCTTCCTGGCAACGAAGGACGGGATGTAATCCATCGGCCCCGGACGGTAAAGGGCGTTCATCGCTATAAGGTCCTCAAAGCGCTGAGGGTGAAGTCTTTGCAGCCATTCCTTCATTCCGGGGGACTCGAACTGGAACACGCTCTTGGTGTCTCCTCGGGAGTAAAGGGCATAGGTCTGAGGGTCGTCTATCGGAATCTTTTCAATGTCGATATCAAGGCCGTAGTGCTTCTTCACCAGCGCCAGGCACTCCTTGATGATGGACAGCGTGCGCAGGCCCAGGAAGTCCATTTTGAGCATGCCGACTTCCTCTATATAGGAACCCTCGTACTGCGAAACCCACACATCCTGGTCGGTGGCCTTATCCTTGCCCATGGTGATGGGGATGTAGTCGGTAAGGTTTCCGCGGCCGATTATCATGGCGCAGGCGTGGATGCCAGTCTGGCGGATGCAGCCTTCCAGTTGAAGTGCGTATTTGAGCACGTCCTTAACCAGGTCAGAGCCGTTTTCCATCTCGTTCCTGAGCTCCGGAATGTACTTGACGCAATTCTTCAGGTTGGGCTTCATCTCCTTTTCCTCCCCGTCCACCTTTACGGTGAAGGGGCGGTCAGGAATCATCTTGGTAAGACGGTTGCTCTCGTCAAGACTCAGTCTGCTGATGCGGGCGACATCCTTGATAGCCAGCTTGGCCGCCATCGTACCGAAGGTGATGACGTGGGAGATATGGTCCGTGCCGTATTTGTCCTGCACGTACTGGATAACGCGGTACCGGCCTTCATCGTCAAAGTCAACGTCGATATCAGGCATGGAGATTCGCTCCGGATTGAGGAATCGCTCGAACAGGAGGTCGTACCTGATAGGGTCCAGGTTGGTGATGCCAAGGCAGTACGCGACGGCGCTGCCGGCGGCGCTGCCACGGCCGGGGCCTACGGAGATGCCGTTGTTCTTTGCCCAGTTGATAAAGTCCTGGACGATAAGGAAGTAGTCCGGGAAACCCATTCGGCTGATGGTCTTGAGCTCGAAGTCCAGGCGCTCTGCCTGTTCCTCTGTCAGGGTTTCCCCGTAGCGGACGGCGGCACCGTCATAGGCCAGTTTGCACATATAGGCCACCGAGCGGTTGAACTCTTCCCCGCGGGGATTGCCTTCCTCGTCGTTGCGGCCGGCGTCTATCACGTCCTTGAATTTTTCACACCAGGCGTCGATGCCGGCAAGGAAGTCCTCCGGAAGCTCGAATTTGGGCAGCACGTGCCCCCTGTCAATCTTGTAGGTCTCTACCTTGTCCAGGATTTCCAGGGTGTTGGAAATAGCCTCCGGGTGCTCCGGGAACAGGGCCAGCATTTCCTCCTCGCTCTTGAGGTATTCCTGCTGGGTGTAGCGCAGGCGGTCTTCCTCGTCAATGAACTTGTTGGTAGTCAGGCAGATAAGCCTGTCGTGGGCTGGGCCGTCCTCTTTGCGCACAAAGTGCACGTCGTTGGTGGCAATCACCTTGACGCCGTGTTTTTTTGCCAGTTCAAAGATAACGTCGGTGTAGCGCTTCTGCTCCTCGTAGGTCTCCAGGCTCAGGCCGGGAACCTCCGTCTTGTGCAGCATCACCTCCAGGTAGTAATCGTCCCCGAAGACGCGTTTATGCCATTCTATGGCCTTGGAAGCCCCCTCCAGGTCTCCTGCAAGTATGTATTGCGGGATTTCGCCAACCATGCAGGCCGACGAGCAAATCAGTCCTTCGTGGTACTTTTCAATGACCTCGTGGCAGACGCGGGGCCTGTAATACATGCCCTCAATGTGCGCCGTGGAGACGATTTTCATCAGATTCAGGTAGCCCTGGTAGTTCTTGGCCAGCAGAATCAGATGGTAGTATTTGGAATGAGCCTTGTCCTTCAGTTTATGGTCGTATCCGCGGGTAACGTAGATTTCGCATCCCACGATGGGTTTTACCGTGGGATGCTTATCTGCGTATTTGAAGAATTCCTTTACTCCGTACATATTGCCATGGTCCGTAATGGCCAGGCCCGGCATACCCAGTTCCTCTGCTCTTTTGAACAGATTGTCTATTGATGACTGACCATCAAGTATGGAATACTGGGTATGGACGTGCAGATGTACGAAGGACATGATTATCAGCTGATTCTATTTGTATTTAACTATTATATATTCCGATGATGCCGTACTGGGGCGCAGCCAAACAAAGGCATCCTCCACCTTTGTTACAACCAGGGTTATAGAGTCGATGAGACCGGCCTCGTCTGAGGAGATATTCTGCAGGATAGTGGCATTCACTGACAGGCCAACCTTCGGGTCTTCATTAATGTCGAAGCCGACTGCGAAAATCTTGTTAGTTTCCGGTTCGATGAGCGCAAAGTAGAACGAGTTCTCTTTGTCGCGGATCAGCATCTGGTCCTGCTGGTCCCTGTATTCCCAGTTGAGGCCTTTTACGCCAAACACGCCGGGTTTGGTTGTTGAGGGGTCCGGTGCGGTGTAGAGCTGTTTAACAGTTACGACCTGCTGCAGGTTGCCAGCCTTGAAGGTTACGGTTCCGGTACGCTCCTCTCCGCTGTCATTTGCAGCAACATTGAAGACGATGTCCTCTGTAACCATTGCCTTTGTGGTGGCATTTGTAATCCAGTCTGCGGAAATATCGGTTGTGAAATCTACGTTGTGGCTGATTCTTACCGTGAACTTGCCGCCGTCGGAGGGAATCTCGTATGTGCTCTGGGCAATGACGATGGCGTCTTTCTGCGCCTGAATCACATGCAGGGTCTCTGAGAGGCCGTTTGCCGTATTGGTAAAGAAGACATCGGCCTCACGGCTGTCCGTGCCCTCATTTGCATCGACTGTAAAGTGGAAGGTGTTGGTGGACATGGCCTTGGTGCTGTTTTCCCTGAGCCACGTAACGCCGTCCTGAACCTTGACGGTTACATCCACATTATGTCTTACATCAACAGTGAAGGAGCCGCCGGTGTCGCCGATGGGAACATTATGCTCCGACAGGATGATGCTGGCATCTCCGCCGTCCTGGTAAATCGTGAAGACCTCCTGGCCGGCGTCGCTCTTTACGGTAATCCGGCCCTCGCGCCGTTCAACGTCTTCGTTGGCAGAGGCGGTAAAGCTTATTGTGCTGGTTGTCAAGGCCTTGGTGCCCTGATACTTGAGCCATTCTTCGCCTTTGTCTATAGAGTATGTGAAGCTGACGTTGGCCTTGACCTCGATTGTAAAGGAACCGCCTTCCTTGCCCAGTTCCGTCTTGGATGCCGTGGCGGTAAACGAGTCCTTCTGCTTCTGTGTAAGGACGATGTTCTGGGTTGCGCTGCCGCACTTTATCTGGATGGTGGCGCCACGCTCGTCAGGGGTGTCGTTGGGCTTTGCCGTAATGGTTATCTTGCCGCTGCCGGCACTTCCGCTGGTAGGGGCTACGCTTATCCAGTCTGCGGCCCTGGTGTTGATAACACCGGCCGTCCAGGCCCCGGATGCCGTAAACGTTACTTCCGCGCTGCCGCCTTCAGTTCCAAGAACGGGGTTCCTGTTCACCGTTGAAGGTATGGTGATTGACGGGGGTGTTTCGGGTTTGTTGTTTTCACCGCCGCCGCTGTTTCCACCGCCACAAGCGGACAAAATTGCCAAACTTGCAAGAAGTATTGCTATCTTTTTCATGGTTTCAATCATTTAAGCGGTTATTGAACATTGATTCTCACCTCAAGCTTGTCCTCTGTGTTGTCACTGTCATTGTACTCCAGTTTCGCCCGGATTACATGCTTGCCGGCTGTAAGGGTCACGGAGTCCCCGTCAATCTTTACTCCGTCCATGTACCAGGTGATTGTCTGGGGACGGAAAGACTTGCTGCTCACCACTTTAAGAGGCAGTGTGCTTCCGGCGGTCAGGGTTCCTGAAGGAACACTGATGTAAGATATGCCCATATCGGAGAGCGTCGCTCCGGAATTGATTGTCTTGACGGGTTCAACAGATGCCGATATCAATGTGTTGGTTGCATCCCAACCCCAGTCGTTTTTGACATCAACCCAGTTGCTGCCGCCGGCCTGGGTGGTGGAGAATCCGTAATACAGCATGAAAGATCCTTCTGCAGACGGGCCGTCATCGGCGTAAACGATATAGGTATGATTTGCATTCTTTACCATATAGCCGATGTAGACATCGGTGTTTGCAGGGATGACGATGTTGGCATCGGATACATCCACGGTGTTTCCGAAGGCATTCCCATAAAAAACGTCAGAAGGCTCTATTACCTTGCGGGCAAGAACCCTGTCGGTTGTCCCGAAGTCCACGAATACCCAAACTTCCTCTCCGGTTGCCCAGCAGCCGTACTGGATTTCTTTGATTGTTCCGCCAACCAGATGGGAAATTTCGCTTGCGGTAAACTTCTGTGCTACTGTATAGTTCTGGCCGGTCTGGTTGTATCCCCAGACCGCTCCTCTGGAGATAGGGAATACCGTCTTTGAGAGGGCAACCGTATTTCCGTCCTTGTTCAAAACAGGGGTAAGGGAGAAGTTCTTGTGGACGACAACACCTGTAACGGTCTCTGCTGCAGGGAGATAGCCTGTTGCAAAGACAGAGATTTCCAGGCTCGTGGGGTCATCGTCTGAAAGGTTGATCTTGTATTTTCCTTCGTTGTCGGTAGTGGTCTCGTAAAGAGCTGTGCTTCTTGCGTTTGCAAGAGTGGTAACCTTCTTATGCCTTGGAGCTGCATCAGGACGGGATACAATCACGTATGCTCCTTCTACCGGGGCGCCGTCGCTATTGTCCGTAACGGTTCCGGAAACTGCCCGGTTAAAAAGGGCAAGCGAAAAGTAAGCCTTTCCGGAATCGTATATTATATTATTCAAATTGAACGGAGCGTTGCCGTCCCAGGCTTCCGGGGCATATTCGGTAACGTTGTAATAATAACCGCCATAAGGGTCCTTCGGGAACACCATAAGCTGGTCGTACTGATAATAATCAAGGTTCGGTGCCTTTAAATAGTCGCAGGGATGGTCGCTGAAGCCGTTGATAAGGGTCCAGTCCTCCCACCTCTGCGCGGCTGTCATGCCGGATACCATATTCTGGGACCTGTCAATATGATAGATTATCATTCCGGCGGGCAGCGGACTGTCCCATACGCTTCCGTCGCGGACTTCCGGCATAAAGAACTCGCCGTCGTTGCCCGTAGGAATCTGGTAGAATTTGTTTGCGGAAAGCCCCTGGATTGTTTTGTTTCCGGGAGAGTCAAGGACCTCGATGTCTGCATCGGTGATATAACCCAGGATATAACGCTCATAGGTACTGAGCCTTGCCGGGATACGGCCGCTGGAATTGTGGTTTCCACCGGCCATCAGGTTCCATGAACCGGGGTGCCTTGCCTGTCCGTTGGTGGAATAATCCGTGTCGTAGAGGTCCGGCATGCCTATTACGTGGCCGAACTCATGGCAGAACGTACCGATTCCGTTCAGGGTTGTGCCGCTGTTTCCGTTCAGCTCTGCAGAGCAGGCGTATGAATTCAAGTAAACGCCGTCGTGTTCTACTCCGTCATAAGCGCTCCAGGCATGCGGCCAGATTGTATTATCTCCTCCGCCGTTGCTCTGTGCATATCCGGGATAAAACATGTAGACGTTGTCAATATAGCCGTCATTGTTGTTGTCGTACTGCTTGAAGTCTACGGTGGCATCAAGTTTTATCAACGCGTCCTGGACCATTTTCTGGGCGAAGTAGTAATGGTGCTGGACATCATTTGCCGGGAAATCCGTACTGTTATAATCCAGGGTTATCGGGCCGTAAACATCAAAATTGGGCGTAAAGCGGCCGCTGGAAGCATCTGTATAATAGTCCTTTGCGGAGCCTACGCTTCCGTTGTCAGAGAAGCCTGTCTGGCCAAGGGCGCGGGAAAAATAGTCTCCAGCTCCGTCCTGGAACTTCTGGTCCTGCCACTCTACAAGGATAATCAGAAAGTGGTTGCTTCCCCAGCCAAGACCAAGGCCGGCTTTGCTGTTCTGGCGGAACATGCGGTCCCTCTGTGCGCGCATGGATTTAGCCTTCTCTATGCTGCTGCGGTTAATAACCGGGCCGCCGGAAGGCTTCCACCAGCCGTTGGCGTCACGCACGTATAAGGTTTTGCCGTCTTCTGATGTATACCAGCTGTTAAACTCGTCGCCGTGCAGGCGCAGAGTGATTGTACTGCCGTCCGGCTGTTTCATTTTCACCGGATCCGGGGTTGCGACATCTGCCCACAAAGCCGTTGTGGCGGCGATCAGGAGGGCAATAATCAGGGAAAGTGTCTTTCTCATACGCAAAGTCGTTTTGTCTCGACTACAAATATATATAAAAATAGCGGAATCTCCGTTAGGAAAATTCCGCTATTTGGTAACAAGTTTTATATTCAAAACTTATTTTTTCTTTGCAGTTTTTTCTGCTGCCTTCCTGGTTGCATCGTACATAACCGGAGTACCGATGAAGATAGATGCATAGGTACCGATGATGATACCGAGGCAGAGTGCAACAGACAGACCCCTGATGGACTCACCGCCGAAGATTGCGATTGCAAGCATAGGGAGGAGTGTTGATACAGAGGTGTTTACCGTACGGGTAAGGGTTGCATTCAGGGCGGTATTCACGGTCTCCTTGAAGTCCTGGTTGGGATGCAGGGCCCTCATCTCACGGATACGGTCGAAGATAACCACGTTATCGTTGATAGCGTAACCGATGATGGTAAGGATAGCTGCGATGAAGGTCTGGTCAACGTCCAGGTTGAACGGCAGGATGCCGGTGAACAGGGAGAAGAAGCCGATGATGATAATTGCAGTGTGTGCAAGTGAAACAACACCGCCGAGACCCCATGTCCAGCCTTTGAAACGGAAGGCGATATAACCGAAGATAACGAATAGGGCGATGATAACTGCAATCACAGCGTCACGCTTCATATCGTTGGCGATGGTAGGTCCTACCTTCTCTGAAGATATGATACCGTTTTCTACGGTGTCCGGAGCCTTGAAGTCATCAAGGGAGATTTCCTCTGCGAAGAAGCCCTTGGTTGCATTGTAGAGCTTGCCCTCGATTTCCTTGTCGGCCTCGATAGACTCGTCGTTTACCTTATAGGTTGTGGTAACCTTCATCTGGGTTGCACCACCGAACTGCTTAACCTCTACGGAAGCTGCATTGTTATCGCTGGTGAACTCCTGCTGAACTGCAGCGCGAACCTGCTCAGCTACCTGAGGCTGGTCGAAGCGCAGAACGTAGGTCCTACCTCCCTGGAAGTCAACACCGAAGGTGAAGCCCTTGAGGATGATGGAGGCGATGGCGATTGCCACTACGATACCGGAGATGGTGTAAGAGAACTTCTTCTTGCCAAGGAAGTCAATCTTGGTATGCTTGAGGAAGTTCTTTGAGAACTCGTTCTCGAAGGTAATCTTCTTGTTACGTGCAATCTGGCGCTCGAAGATGAGCCTTGTGATGAAGATTGAGGTAACGATAGAGGTGATGATACCGATGATAAGGGTGGTTGCGAAGCCCTGTACAGGACCGCTACCGAAGAAGAAGAGTACCAGACCGGTGAGGAGGGTTGTTACCTGACCGTCGATAATTGCGGAATATGCATTCTTGTAACCGTCGGAAACAGCCTTGCTCTGGCCCTTGCCTGCTGCAAGCTCTTCCTTGATACGCTCATAGATAATAACGTTCGCATCCACTGCCATACCCAGGGTCAATACCAAACCGGCGATACCGGGAAGGGTAAGAACAGCACCGAAGGAGGTGAGGATACCGAACAGGAACAGCACGTTGCAAAGCAGGGCTGCGTCTGCTGCCAAACCTGCACCGCGATAGAAGAGAACCATGTAGATAAGTACAAGGAGGAACGCGATGAGGAATGAAATCATACCGGACTGGATGGACTTGGCACCGAGTGAAGGTCCTACGATTTCTTCCTGGATGATCTTGGCCGGAGCGGGAAGCTTACCGGATTTGAGCACGTTGGTAAGGTCGGTTGCCTCTTCGATGTCGAAGTTGCCGGTGATTGATGAGTTACCGCCGGTAATCTCGTTCTGGACGGTAGGATAAGAATATACCATGCCGTCAAGTACGATGGCAATCTGCCTGCCGACGTTGGCCTTTGTGAGAGCTGCCCATGTGTTGGCACCCTGTGCGTTCATTGTCATGGAAACGGAAGGGTTACCCTGGTTGCGGCCCTGACCATCATAAGATACGCGCGCGTCTGAAACTGCACCTCCGTCAAGGGGAGCCTTGCCCTCGAAGGTGGAAGCCTTGATGGCTACGAGCTCATAGAGGTTGCCGCCCTTAACATAGTCTGAAGGTTTAACAGACCACATGGGAACAAACTCTGCGGGGAAGATGTCGCGGACCTCAGGAATTGCAAGATACCTGTTTACAAGTGCGGTGTCTGCACCCTGTGCGAGACCGATGCAGGCGGTACCGTCGCTGATAACCTGTACGCGGATGTTCTCATTGAGGGCTGCATAGAGGGGATGAGCCTTCTTGAATGCCTCCAGGGAAGCCTGTACGTCTGCCTCCTGCTGGCCCAGTTCCTCGTTGAGGATGTTTGAAGTGCTGTCTGCGGGAGCGGCCTCTTCTGCTGCAACTGCTTCTGCGGTCTCGTTGGCATTGAGTTTGGCGATGAGAGCATCGGCCTCGTCAAGATAGCCGGCGAGTTCCTGCCTTGTGAAGGTTGTCCAGAATTCGAGGGATGCGGTACCCTGGAGGAGCTTTCTTACACGCTCGGGCTCTTTTACACCCGGGAGCTCCACGAGGATACGTCCGCTGGAACCGAGCCTCTGGATGGAAGGCTGGGTAACGCCGAACCTGTCGATACGGTTACGGAGCACATTGAAGGAGTTTGCTACGGCAGCCTCTGCGTCCTCGCGGATTACAGAGATAACCTGCTCGTCGGTGGACTCCGGACGGATGCGGTCCTTCATATCGTAGGTTCCGAACACGCTTGACAGGCGCTTGCCGTTACCTGCCTCTTTCCAAGCCTCTGCGAAGAGGGAGATGAAGTCTGCCTTGGAAGAGGTGCTGTTCTTCTTGGCAAGTGCTATTGCTGCGTTGAACTCCTCTGAATTGTTGTTGCCGGCGAGGGCCTTTACGAGATCCTCCAACTGAACTTGGAGCATTACGTTCATACCTCCCTTGAGGTCAAGACCCAGGTTGATTTCTTTGGATTTTACGTCCTTGTAAGTGTAGCCGAAGTAAACCTTTTCGGCGGAGACAGAGTCAATGTAGAACCTGTTCCTGGCTTTGCTGAGGGAATCCAGGGCGTAAGCCTGGTTTGCCTCAGCAATCTTGCCGAAGGCTGCACTGTTCTGGAAAGATTCGACTGCCTTTGCCGCATACTTTTCTGCCTTTTTCTCCTGGATGCTGGAAACAACAGTGAAGGAGAGCTGCCAGATACAAGCGAGTGCGAGCAAGATAGCTACGAACCTGATTGCGCCTTTACTTTGCATTTTGTTATTGTTTTAAAAATTACTATTTCGTTGTCACTATTCCGCATTTCGGCAAAATAGACGGCAAAGTTATAAATTATTTTCTAAATTTGCAGTCGCAACTGACAGAAATGAAGAAAAAAGCGGCAAATATCCTTATGCCGGCCCTCCTTGGCCTGGTTTTTTGCGTCGGAAATGTAATTTCCGGCAGCGCGCGGAACAACTTTTCAATTATTTTGCGGGATTTGAGGGACACAACGGACACCATCGGACCGATGGTGCCGCAACTCTCTGCCGCTCAATTGTTTGCAAAGGGAGACTCCCTTAGAAAGGAATATTGTTTCGAGTCCGCGCTGGAGGCTTACGAAGCCGCCGTCGACGCCACATCGGACAGTCTTGAAAGGCAGAAATATGAAGACGGGGCGATGCTGGCGCAGAACGGCCTCAACATGCTCGGATTCTGCAACAAACCGGTTGTTATCGCCCGTGAAAAATTCTCCCTTGAAGACTTTTTCCTTTATTATCCGCTTCCGGACCGCAGCTGGAGGCCGGTTCCCAACGCCCTTGACTCCGTGGGCGGCTCACCCGTCCGCGCAACCTGGATTCCGGAGGAAGAACGGGCGCTTTATTACAGCGCCCCCGACGCCGACGGTATCAGGAACCTTTACCGGACGCAGTTTGCAGATACCGTCTGGACGGCCCCTGAGCTGCTTGGGGAGCAGCTGACGTCTTCCGGGAACGAGATTTTCCCGATGCTGTCCCCTGATGGCCAGAGCCTTTACTTCGCCTCTGACGGCCTTTACGGCATGGGCGGATACGACCTGTACGTTTCACGTTGGAACAAAGAGCAGAGGGAATGGGACACCCCCATGAACCTTGGCTTCCCGTATTCTTCCCCTTACGACGATTTCCTGTTTGTGAATTCCCCGGACGGCAAGTATTCCATTTTCGCATCCAACCGCGAGTGCGGGCCGGACAGCGTTTATGTCTACGTGCTTGAGTATGACAGCATGCCCGTCCGTTACAGCTTTGCCGATGCCGGCGATGAAATCCGGGCCCTTGCAAGCCTTGCTCCCGCTGCCGATGCCGCTCGTGTCGATAACCGTGAGGTTGTTTCCAAGGCCGATGAAGCAGAGGATGAGTTGCAGCGTCAGTATGTATCCAGAGTACTGGAAGTCAGGCGTTTACGCGATTCTATATACCTTCGTGGACAGCGCGTCGATGCGGCCCGCGATGTCTTTGCGGCCGCCGGTGACGCAAAGCGCCAGGAGATGGCGGAAAGCATCATAAATATGGAGGAATCCTTGGTGTCGCTTGAGGACTCCTTGAATGTAGCCGTAAAGCTTCTGGGCAAGCTTGAAATGGATATCATAATGTCCGGCAAGGCAATCAACCCGGACAAGGTCCAGGAAATCGCAGACCGCGAAATGAAGGGCGCAGACAACGGCTTCGCCTTCTCTGCGCACAGGATGGGCTCCGTTCCGGAGATGAACGTCCTTGAGCCCGTAAGAGCTTTCGATTATTCCTTCATGATTCTCCCGGAGGGCCGATTCGCAGAGGATAACACCCTTCCTTCCGGGCTCGTTTACCAGATTCAGCTGTTCAGTTCCTCAAAGCAGGCAACCGTAGACAAACTCAAAGGTGTGAGCCCTGTTTTCTGGAGGCGTTCCGCTTCTTTGAAGTTCACGTATTACGCCGGTTTGTTCCGTTCTTACAAGGACGTTCTTTCCAATCTTAACAAGGTCAAGAAAGCAGGCTTCAAGAACGCCTTCATTGTGGCTTTCAACGACGGCAAACTGATAAATGTTTCCGCTGCCCGCAAGTTGGAAAAGACGGACGTAAATACTTATAACATAAGGATTTCCATAGGTGGAGACGGCAGTCTCTCAGACTCTGCCAAGACGGTTCTCCTGTCTATCACAGGCAAGGAGCTTGCGCGCAACGTTGGTGCCGATGGCGAAGTGACTTACGTCGTCGGTCCCTACCGTGACCGCTCAGAGGCTACCGCCACCGCCACCGCCCTTCGCGCCAACGGCTTCCCTTCCGCCACCGTAGAAGAGTCCGTCCGGAAATAAGGAGCAAAATTAATCTTAAGGGGTTGCAATTGTAAAAATTTTTGTATCTTTGCAATCCCTTTAGGGGGATACTTCGGTAACGAAGCCCGCGAACAGGTGACTGGAGAGGTGGGTGAGTGGCTGAAACCACCGGTTTGCTAAACCGACGTACGGGTCATTCCGTACCACGAGTTCGAATCTCGTCCTCTCCGCAAA